>NZ_DAOMPX010000035.1:0-26413 GCF_035445025.1 Citricoccus sp.
GCACCCGGCGGCCCGGGCTCCAGGTACGGCACCACCGCCTACGACCCCGGGGCGGTGGGCCAGGAGATGGCCGAGCCCAAGGGCTGGGCCCGGCTGAAGACGCTGACCCTGGTGTCCTTCGGGATCCACCTGGTCTCCGGCATCGTCGGCCTCGCGGGCCTCAACGAGGACCTGATCCGTGAGACGGCGGCCGCGGAGCTGGAGGCCCAGGGGATGGCGGCGTCCGAGGAGATCATCGAGCAGTCCGTCCAGCTGGGCATGGCCTTCGGCATGGCCACGATGATCGTGAGCATCGTGCTGGGGATCATCCTGTACCTGCTGGTGTTCCTCGGCCTGCGTGGCGGTAAGAACTGGGCACGCATCCTGGGCACGGTGCTGGCAGCGGTCGGTACGCTGTACACGCTCGTCGGCCTGGCCGGAATCGGAATCACCCTGGCGATCTCCCCGGTCATCGGGACCCTGACGCTGATCCTCAGCGTCCTGTTCGTCCTCGTGAACATCTGGTGGATCGTCACGGCGTTCTCCAAGGACGTCAACGCCTACATGCGGGCGCGCTCCGGCCGCTGACGGCACGGTACGCGAAAGCCCCCCGGGACAATCCCGGGGGGCTTTCGCGTGGTGGGGGAGCGGGGTCCCCGGCCCTGTACCGCTAAGGGTTCAGGATGATCAGAACGAACCGGCCAGGACGGCCTGCTTGACCTCGGCGATCGCCTTGGTCACCTGGATGCCGCGCGGGCAGGCCTCGGTGCAGTTGAAGGTGGTGCGGCAGCGCCACACGCCCTCCTTGTCGTTGAGGATCTCCAGGCGCAGGTCCCCGGCATCATCGCGCGAGTCGAAGATGAACCGGTGGGCGTTGACGATGGCCGCCGGGCCGAAGTACTGGCCGTCGGTCCAGAACACCGGGCAGGAGGACGTGCACGCGGCGCACAGGATGCACTTGGTGGTGTCGTCGAACCGCTCGCGGTCCTCTGCGGACTGCAGGCGCTCCTTCGTCGGCTCCGGGCCCTTGTTGATCAGGAACGGCATGATCTCGCGGTAGGACTGGAAGAACGGGTCCATGTCCACGATCAGGTCCTTCTCGACCGGCAGGCCCTTGATGGGCTCCACGAGGATCGGCTTGGACAGGTCCAGGTCCTTCAGCAGGGTCTTGCAGGCCAGGCGGTTGCGGCCGTTGATGCGCATGGCATCGGAACCGCAGATGCCGTGCGCGCAGGAGCGGCGGAAGGACAGGGTGCCGTCCAGCTCCCACTTGACCTTGTGCAGGGCGTCCAGCACGCGGTCGGTGCCGTACATGGTGACCCGCCACTCGTCCCAGTAGGAGTCCTCGGTGGTCTCCGGCAGGTAGCGGCGCACCTTCAGGGTGACCTCGAAGCTCTCGATCTCCCCGGCGCTGCCCTGTTCGCCCAGGTCGACCTTCGAGGGGCCCTCTGCAGGTTCGGTTGCTGTGGTGCTCATCAGTACTTACGCTCCATCGGCTGGTAACGGGTAACGACGACCGGCTTGGTCTCGAAGCGGATGCCCTTGACCCCCTCCATCTCGGAGTTCGGGTCCCGGTACAGCATGGTGTGCTTCATCCACTCTTCGTCGCTTCGGTCCGGGTAGTCCTCGCGATAGTGACCACCGCGGGACTCCTTGCGGTGCAGGGCCGCCACGGTCATGGCCTCGGCCATGTCCAGCAGGTAGCCCAGCTCGAGGCCCTCGAGCAGGTCCAGGTTGAACCGCTTGCCCTTGTCCTGCACCGAGACGTTCTCGTAGCGCTGGCGCAGCGACTCGATCGTGGCGAGGGCGCGGCGGATCGACTCGTCGGTCCGGAACACCTGCATGTCGGCGTCCATGACCTCCTGCAGCTCGGACCGCAGCTCGGACACGCGCTCGGTGCCGGTGGCGGAACGCAGGCTCTCGATGTGCTCGACGGTCGGGGCCTCGCCGTTCTCCGGGAGCTCGACGAACTCGGCGGTGGCGGCGTACTCGGCGGCGTAGATGCCGGCACGACGGCCGAAGACGTTGATGTCGAGCAGGGAGTTGGTGCCCAGGCGGTTCGAGCCGTGCACGGACACGCAGGCCACCTCGCCGGCGGCGTACAGGCCCGGGACCACGGTGTCGTTGTCCTGGAGGACCTCGGCCTTGACGTTGGTGGGGATCCCGCCCATGACGTAGTGGCACGTCGGGAACACCGGCACCGGCTCCGTGTAGGGCTCCACGCCCAGGTAGGTCCGGGCGAACTCGGTGATGTCCGGGAGCTTGGCGTCGATGTGCGCCGGCTCCAGGTGGGTCAGGTCCAGCAGGACGTAGTCCTTGTTCGGGCCGCAACCGCGGCCCTGGCGGACCTCCTCGGCCATCGAACGGGCCACGATGTCACGCGGGGCCAGGTCCTTGATGGTGGGGGCGTAGCGCTCCATGAAGCGCTCACCGTCCGAGTTGCGCAGGATGCCACCCTCACCGCGGGCGGCCTCGGAGAGGAGGATGCCCAGGCCGGCCAGGCCGGTCGGGTGGAACTGGATGAACTCCATGTCCTCCAGCGGCAGACCGTTGCGGTAGGCGATCGCCATGCCGTCACCCGTGAGGGTGTGGGCGTTGGAGGTGGTCTTGAAGACCTTGCCGGCACCGCCCGTGGCGAAGACCACGGACTTGGCCTGGAAGACGTGCAGCTCACCGGTGGCCAGCTCGTAGGAGACGACGCCGGCCACGCGCTTCTGGGTGAACGGGGTGCCGTCGGGGCGGGTGCCGGGCTCGTCGACCAGCAGCAGGTCCAGCACGTAGAACTCGTTGTAGAACTCGACGTCGTGCTTGACGCAGTTCTGGTAGAGCGTCTGGAGGATCATGTGGCCGGTGCGGTCGGCCGCGTAGCAGGCGCGGCGGACCGGGGCCTTGCCGTGATCGCGGGTGTGACCGCCGAAACGGCGCTGGTCGATCCGGCCCTCCGGGGTGCGGTTGAAGGGCAGGCCCATCTTCTCCAGGTCGAGCACCGCGTCGATGGCCTCCTTGGCCATCACCTCGGCGGCGTCCTGGTCCACCAGGTAGTCACCGCCCTTGACGGTGTCGAAGGTGTGCCACTCCCAGTTGTCCTCTTCCACGTTGGCCAGGGCGGCGCACATGCCGCCCTGGGCTGCGCCGGTGTGGGAGCGGGTGGGGTAGAGCTTGGTCAGCACTGCGGTGCGGGCGCGCTGTCCGGCCTCGATCGCCGCGCGCATGCCGGCGCCGCCGGCACCGACGATCACGACGTCGTACTTGTGTACCTGCATTCGTTTGGGATTCTTTCTTCTCGAGAAGTCTCGGGTGTTCTGGGGACGGCCGGGGTCAGAGCGTTGCGCAGAACGCGGGGGAGGCCTCGAGCAGGTTCCCCGCTGCGTCCGTCAGGCACGGCTCGAAGGTGAAGATCACCAGGGTGCCGAGCACGATGATGACGGTGGTCGCCGCGTACAGCACCATCTTCAGCCAGAACCGCACGCCGTCGCGTTCGGCGTAGTCGTTGATGATGGTGCGCACGCCGTTGGTGCCGTGCAGCATCGCCAGCCACAGCAGGGCCAGGTCCCAGAACTGCCAGAACGGGTCGGCCCACTTGCCGGCCACGAATCCGAAGTCCAGCCCGTTGATGCCGTCACCGACCATCAGGTTGGAGAACAGGTGCACGAAGATCAGCACCACGAGGACGATGCCGGACAGGCGCATGAACAGCCAGGTCAGCATCTCGAAATTGCCGGACGTGGTCCGGTCCCGGGTGTACTTCGGGTCGATGCGCCCGCTACGGGGCGCCGCAATGGTGGAATCAGCGGTGGCGCTCATGGCTCAGTGACCTCCGAAGGCGAGCATCAGGTGACGGATGGCGAAGGCGGCGAGGGTGATGACCCACAGGACCACCACGGTCCAGAGCATCGCCTTGTGGTGCTTGGTGCCGCCCTTCCAGAAGTCGACCAGGATGATCCGCAGCCCGTTGAAGGCGTGGAACATGATGGCCCCCACGAGGCCGACCTCACCGATCGCCATCAGCGGGTTCTTGTAGGTGCCGAGCACCGCGTTGTAGGCCTCCGGCGAGACCCTCACCAGTGAGGTGTCCAGCACGTGGACCAGTAGGAAGAAGAAGATGACCACGCCGGTGATCCGGTGGATCACCCAGGACCACATGCCCTCGTTGCCGCGGTAGAGGGTCCCACGGCCGGACTTCGCCGGGGCCTGCGCGGATGTCGCAGTTGACACTGTAAAAACCTCCCAGGGATTGCAAGGGCGCCTGTGCCACGTCCGGTGCGCACAGAGAGAACGCCGGTGCGAGTGCATTCCTCCTAGACAGAGTAGTCCCTCCGGCGCGGCAGGTCTCGACTTTTGACGCGGCATCGCGCGGGTGTGCGGTGGATCACTTGCGGCCCCCGAGGTGCGCGGCGCTGGCCGGGTGCGCCGGGCGGGAGACCTATGCTGGCCGGGTGACCATTGACTCTGAACAGCACGACCCGACCGCCCGGGACCGGGTGGCTGGCCCCGGGCTGGACCGCTTCTACGGCGTGATCCCCGCCGGTGGCGTGGGCACCCGGCTGTGGCCGCTGTCCCGTGCCGCGGCCCCGAAGTTCCTGCACGACCTGACCGGATCCGGACAGACCCTGATCCGGGCGACCTACGACCGCCTGGCCCCGCTGGCCGGGGACCGGATGATGGTCGTCACGGGCGAGGCCCATCAGGACGCCGTCTGGGCGCAGCTGCCGGACCTGGACCGGACGGACATGGTCCTGGAACCGGAGCCCAAGGACTCGGCGGCCGCCATCGGGCTGGCCGCCGCCATCCTGTACCGGCGTGACCCGGAGACGATCATGGGGTCGTTCGCCGCCGACCAGGTGATCGGCCCGGTGGAGGTCTTCCAGGCCGCGGTGGTCGAGGCCGTGGCGACGGCGGCCACCGGGCGGATCGTGACGATCGGCATCACCCCGACCCACCCGGCCACCGGTTTCGGCTACATCCGGCAGGGCCAGGCCCTGGACGTGGCCGGGGCGCCGAACGCCAAGGACGTCGCCGCCTTCGTGGAGAAGCCGTCCGAGGACGTGGCCCGGGAGTACGTGGACTCCGGGGAGTACCTGTGGAACGCCGGCATGTTCGTGGCCCCGGTGTCCCTGCTGCTGCAGCACCTGCAGGCGAACGAGCCGGAGCTGCACGCCGGGCTCACCGAGATCGCCACGGCGTGGGGCAGCGCGCGGCAGGACGAGGTGATGGCCCGCGTCTGGCCGACGCTGAAGAAGACCGCGATCGACTACGCGGTGGCCGAGCCGGCCGCCGCGGCGGGCGACGTGGCCGTGATCCCGGGTGACTTCACCTGGGACGACGTGGGCGACTTCGCGGCGATCGCGCGGCTGAACCCCGCCCGGGACTCCTCCGGGATCACCGTGATCGGGGAGACCCCGCGGGTGTACTCCTCGAAGGCCTCCGGCGTGGTGGTCACCGACACCCAGCGGGTGATCGCGCTGATCGGCGTGGAGGACATCGTCGTGGTGGACACCCCGGACGCCCTGCTGGTCACCACCACGGAACACGCGCAGTCGGTGAAGCAGGCCGTCGAGTCGCTCAAGGCGCACGGGGACCACGACGTCCTCTGACGCCGCCCGGCGGTAACATCACTGGGATGACCGCTCGCCATCCTGCCACCGGGGCCATACCCGTCCTGGACGACCCCGGACTGCCCAGGGTCGCCCCCCTCGTGGACCGCCTCGAGCCGGTCGCGGTGGGGCTGCGGCGTGACCTGCACGCCCACCCGGAGCTGTCCTACGACGAGCACCGCACCACCGCCAGGATCCTGGAGGTCCTCTCCGGCGCCGGGCTCTCGCCGGTGAAGCTCGAGGACACGGGCGCCTACGTCGATATCGGGGAGGGCCCCCTCGTGCTCGGCCTGCGGGCGGACATCGACGCGCTGCCGCTCACCGAGCGCACCGGACTGGACTACTCCTCCCGGGTCGACGGCGTCGCCCATGCCTGCGGGCACGACGTCCACACCGCCGTGATGGCCGGAACGGCACTGGCCCTGCACGAGATCCTCGCGGGCACCTCCGGTCTGGACCTGGACCCCTCCGCCCTGGGCGGCCGCGTCCGGGTGATCTTCCAGCCGGCCGAGGAGCGGCTGCCCGGCGGTTCCCTGACGGTCATCCGCCAGGGGGTCCTCGAGGGCCTGCCGCGCATCCTGGCCGCCCACTGCGAACCCCGGTTCGACGTCGGCACCCTCGGTACCCGCATCGGGGCCATCACCTCGGCCTCGGACACGATCAAGATCAGCCTGTCCGGACGCGGCGGCCACACCTCGCGGCCGCACGTGACCGAGGACCTCGTCTTCGCGCTGGCGGAGATCGCGGTCAACGTCCCGGCGGTGCTGATGCGGCGCATCGACGTGCGCTCGGCCGTCTCGGTGGTCTGGGGCCAGGTCAACGCCGGGGCCGCGCCGAACGCGATCCCCTCGACCGGTTACCTCGCCGGGACCATGCGGTGCCTGGACGCGGACGTGTGGGAGTCGGCCGGTGACCTGCTGGACGAGGTCGTGCACCAGGTGGCCCGCCCCTTCGGCGTCGACGTGCACCTGGAGCACGTCCGCGGGGTGCCCCCGGTGGTCAACACGGAGGCCGAGACGGACCTGATCGAGGACGCGGCCCGGTTCGAGCTGGGATCCCGCGCCATCCAGCTGACCGAGCAGTCGATGGGCGGGGAGGACTTCGCCTGGATGACCCAGCAGGTCCCCGGGGCCATGCTCCGGCTCGGGACCCGGACCCCGGGCGGCCCGGTGTACGACCTGCACATGGGGGACTACGCGCCGGACGAGCGGGCGATCGGGGTCGGCATGCGGATCTTCACCGCCGCCGCCCTGCGGGCCCTCGCGGGGGCCCAGTAGCGGGGGCGTGACGGTGCCGGCCACCGGCACTGGAATTCTGAAACGATTCCTCCCAAGTTTGGGTAAACTTCCGGGTAACTGTCCGCATCAGGGCACGGACACCACTGTGAGGGCCATCGGTCGGCCCGGAGCAGCACCGGCCAGCCCGGCTGCCCTCCCGCCTCATCACTCGCACCAAAGGATCATCATGGGCACTGCATCTGATCTGTCCCGCAAGGCACTCCTGCCGGCGGCCGTCCTCGGCCTCTCCGGCCTCCTGCTGGCCGGCTGCGGCGCGGCCCCCGAGGAGGAGACCCCCGGCGCCGGCTCCGAGACCGGGACGGAGAGCGCGAGCACCTCGGCGGTCGGCACCGAGAACTCCGACTACACCGGATGCATCGTGTCCGACCAGGGCGGCTTCGACGACCGCTCCTTCAACCAGTCCTCGTACGAGGGACTGAAGTCGGCCGAGGAGGACTTCGGCATCAAGACCCGCGAGGCCGAGTCCACGAGCCCCACGGACTTCACCCCGAACGTCAACTCCATGCTCCAGGCCGGTTGCGACACCATCATCGGCGTGGGCTTCCTGCTGGGTGACACCATCAAGCCGATCGCGGCCTCGAACGAGGACACCCACTTCGTGGGCGTGGACGTCACGGACCCGGAGTTCCCGGACAACGTCCAGCGCATCATCTACGACACGGCCCAGGGCGCCTTCCTGGCCGGCTACCTGTCCGCCGGGGTCTCCGAGACGGGCAAGGTCGCCACCTACGGCGGGGCGGAGATCCCCACCGTGACGATCTTCATGGACGGTTTCGCCGCCGGGGTCGAGTACTACAACGAGCAGAAGGACGCAGACGTCCAGGTCCTCGGCTGGAACCGCGAGGCCAAGACCGGCTCGTTCACCGGCGACTTCGAGAACCAGGCCGCCGGCAAGACCAACACGACCAACTTCATCAACGAGGGCGCGGACATCATCATGCCCGTGGCCGGCCCCGTGGGCCTGGGCACCCTGGACGCGGTGACCGAGGCCAACGCCGCGGGCAAGGACGCCAAGGTCGTCTGGGTCGACTCCGACGGTTACCTGACCACGGACCAGGGCGAGGTCATCCTCACCTCGGTGATGAAGCTGATGGGCGAGGCGGTCCACGACGTCATCGAGGCCGACCTGGCCGGCGAGTTCTCCTCCGAGCCCTACGTCGGCACCCTGGAGAACGGCGGCGTCGCGCTCGCCCCGTTCCACGATCTCGACTCCGCGGTCTCCGAGGAGCTCAAGACCGAGCTGGAGGAGATCAAGGCAGGCATCATCGACGGCTCGATCACGGTGGACTCGGACTACTCGCCCGAGTCCTGATACCGTTCCGACAGCCCAGGCGGGGCGGCCCACCACGGCCGCTCCGCCCCCTGTCCGACATCCCTTCACGCAACGGTCCTCGTCAGGACAGATTGGCTGGAGCACGGTGAAACTCGAGCTGCGCGGCATCACCAAGAAATTCGGCGCCTTCACGGCCAATGACTCCATCGACCTCACGGTGGAGTCCGGGCAGGTGCACTCCCTCCTCGGGGAGAACGGCGCCGGCAAGTCCACCCTGATGAACGTGCTGTTCGGGCTCTACGAGCCCACGGCCGGGGAGATCCTCGTGGACGGCACCCCGGTCCGGTTCAGCGGCCCGGGGGAGGCCATGGCCGCCGGGATCGGCATGGTGCACCAGCACTTCATGCTGATCCCCGTCTTCACGGTGGCCGAGAACGTCGCCCTGGGTGACGAGCACACCCGGGCCGGTGGCATCCTCGACCTCGAGACCACCCGGCGGCGCATCCGCGAGATCTCGGACCGCTTCGGTTTCCACGTGGACCCCGACGCCCTGGTCGAGGACCTGCCGGTGGGCGTCCAGCAGCGCGTCGAGATCATCAAGGCCCTGGTCCGGGACGCCCGGGTGCTGATCCTCGACGAGCCCACGGCCGTGCTCACGCCGCAGGAGACCGACGAGCTGCTGGACATCATCCGCCAGCTGCGGGACAGCGGCACGGCCATCGTCTTCATCTCCCACAAGCTCCGCGAGGTCAAGGCGATCTCCACCCAGATCACCGTGCTGCGCCGCGGCCGGGTGGTCGGCACCGCGGACCCCGGCGCCGACCAGTCCGAGCTGGCCGCGCTGATGGTCGGCCGTGACGTCGTCCTGAACCGGGCGAAGTCCGCCCCGACCCTGGGGGAGGAGACGTTCACCGTCTCGAACCTCACGGTGCTCAGCCCGGACGGCGTCCGGCTCGTGGACGACGTCTCCTTCGGGATCCGCCAGGGCGAGGTGCTCGCGGTCGCCGGCGTCCAGGGCAACGGCCAGACCGAGCTGACCGAGGCCATCATGGGACTGCACAAGGCCCAGGGCTCGATCCGTCTCGACGGCGAGGAACTGCTCGGCCGCACAACCCGCCAGGTCATCCGGGCCGGCGTCGGGTACGTGCCCGAGGACCGGTCCACCGACGGGCTGGTCGGGCCGTTCACGGTGGCCGAGAACCTCGTGCTCAACCGCTATGACCGGCCCCCGGCCGGCAACGGACTCCAGCTCGACCCGAAGGCGATCCGCCGGCTGGCCGAGAAGCGGGTCCAGGAGTTCGACATCCGCACCCAGGGCGTGGACCTGCCGGTCGGCACCCTGTCCGGCGGCAACCAGCAGAAGGTCGTCATGGCCCGGGAACTGGTGGACGACCTCAAGCTGTTCATCGCCTCCCAGCCGACCCGCGGGGTCGACGTCGGCTCCATCGAGTTCCTGCACGAGCGCATCATCCGCGAGCGGGACTCCGGGACACCGGTCATGATCGTCTCCACGGAACTGGACGAGGTCCTGGACCTGGCCGACCGGATCGCGGTGATGTACCACGGTCGGATCATCGGCATCGTGCCGGGGGACACCTCGCGCGACGACCTCGGCCTGATGATGGCCGGCATCGACCCCGCGGCCAGCCCGCAGGACACCACCCCGAAGGGAGCGACGGCATGAGCGCCGTGACCACGCAGGCCGGTCCGAAGCCCGGCGCGTCCGGGCCGGCGGCCGGCCGGCCGGACGGGGGTTCCGCACTGCGCCACATGATGGCCGGCAACGGCATGGTCACCGTGCTGGCGATCGTGCTGTCCCTGGTCATCAGCGCCGTGCTGATCATCCTCACCGACGAGGAGGTCCTGGAGGCCCTCGGGTACTTCTTCGCCCGGCCGCAGGACACCCTCGTGGCCGCCTGGGAGGCCGTGGCCGCGGCCTATGCCGCCCTGTTCCGCGGGGCGGTGTTCAACTACCAGGCCGAGGACTTCACGGGCATGATCTACCCGTTCATGGAGTCGCTGACCCTCTCGACGCCGCTGATCATCATCTCGCTGGGCATCGCGATCTCCTTCCGCTCCGGCCTGTTCAACATCGGCGGCCAGGGACAGATGATCTTCGGTGCCATGTTCGCCACCTTCTTCGGCGTGCACCTGCAGCTGCCCTTCGGGGTGCACCTGCTGCTGGTGGTCATCATGGGCATCCTCGGCGGTGCCCTGTGGGGCTCGATCGTGGGCATCCTCAAGGCCGCCACCGGTGCCCACGAGGTCATCCTGACCATCATGCTCAACTACATCGCGGTCTACCTCGTGGCGTACCTGCTGCAGACCCCGGTGCTGCAGCGCGAGGGGTCCACGAACCCGGTCTCGGACTTCCTCGAGCCCACCGCCGTGTTCCCGCCGCTGCTGGGGGACTCCTTCCGCCTCCACTGGGGCTTCGTGGTCGCGATCCTCACCACCGTCTTCGCGTGGTGGCTGATCCAGCGCTCGACGATCGGCTTCCAGCTGCGGGCCGTGGGCGCCAACCCGGCGGCGGCCCGCACGGCCGGTGTCTCGGTGAAGCGGATGTACGTGGTGGCGATGGTCATCTCGGGCGGCCTGGCCGGCCTGGCCGGCGTGAGCCAGGTCTCCGGCACCGAGAAGGTCCTCAACACGGACGTGGCCGGCTCCTTCGGCTTCGACGCCATCACCGTGGCCCTGCTGGGCCGGTCCAACCCGGTCGGCGTCTTCTTCGCCGGGCTGCTCTTCGGTGCCCTGCGCGCGGGCGGGGTGACCATGCAGACGGAGACCGGCGTGCCGATCGACATCGTGCTGATCATCCAGTCGCTGATCGTGCTGTTCATCGCCGCCCCGCCGCTGGTGCGCACCATCTTCCGGTTGCCGGCGCCCAGTGCCCTGGAGGCCCGCACCGCGGCGGACCCGGTCACCCAGCCGGCGCTGGCCGGCGCCGCGGCCGCCACCACGACCACCGCCGGCGGCACCGCTCCCGCCGCGGAGTCCGCCGTCGTCGGTGACGCCGTGGGCGTGGCCGCCGGGGACGCGGCGTCCCCGCCCTCCCCGGCCGAGAGCGCCTCCCCGGCCGAGGCGGCCCCCGCCGGCGCCCGGCGGGACGCACCCGACGCCGGCCCGCCACCGGGCGGGCGGGGCACGGCATCCCCGACGCAGGACACCACCGGTGAGGAAGGCGAGCAGCGATGAGCACCACCGTCACCGTCCCGTCCGGTTCCGGCGCCTCGCCGGCCGCCGGCCCTGCGCCGCAACCGCAGCGCGAGATCGTCCGGCACTGGGCCACCCCCATCACCTTCGCCGTGCTCACGGTCATCTCCCTGCTGGTCTTCGCCCTGGGCGCCTCGGGCGAGTCCGCCACCTTCCGCATCTCCACCGAGGCCGACGCGGTCCAGATCCCGGACATCGTGGCACCGACCGTGCCCGTGGGCTGGATCATCACCCTCCTGCTGGCCGCACTGACCGTGTGGGGGCTGCTGTCCGTGCGCCGCCGGGGCACGGTCCCCGGCTGGGGCTCGGCGGCGTTCGCGGTGCTGTTCGTGGCCGGTTTCCTGGTGTGGGTGGTCGGTGCCGCCAACACCACCACGGTGTTCCTGACCGGCCTGATCGCCGGAGCCTTCGTCCTGGCCGTCCCGCTGATCTTCGGCTCGATGGCCGGGGTGCTCTCGGAACGGGCCGGCGTGGTCAACATCGCCATCGAGGGCCAGCTGCTGGCCGGTGCGTTCACCGCCGCGGTGACCGGTTCGGTCACCGGCTCGGTCTGGGCCGGCCTGCTGGCCGCGGTCGTGGCGGGCGCACTGGTCTCGGCCCTGCTGGCGGTGTTCTCCATCCGCTACCTCGTCAACCAGGTGATCGTGGGCGTGGTGCTCAACGTCCTCGTGGCCGGGCTGACCAGTTTCCTGTTCTCCACCCTGCTGAGCTCGGACTCGTCCCGCTTCAACTCCCCGCCCCACTTCGAGAGCATCCGGATCCCGGTCCTGGCGGACATCCCGGTCATCGGTCCGATCCTCTTCGACCAGACCGTGCTCGGCTACGGGATGTACCTGATCGTGGCGGCGCTGTACGTGGGGTTGTTCCGCACCCGGTGGGGACTGCGCGTGCGGGCCGTCGGCGAGCACCCCAAGGCCGCGGACACCGTGGGCATCAACGTCCTGCGCACGCGCTACGCCAACGTGCTGCTGGCCGGGGCGATCGCGGGGATGGGCGGTGCGTTCTTCACGCTGGTGAACTCCTCTTCCTTCTCCAAGGAGATGACCGCCGGGCAGGGCTTCATCGCCCTGGCCGCGGTGATCTTCGGTCGGTGGAACCCGATCGGGGCGTTCTTCGCCGCCCTGCTGTTCGGCTTCGCCACCAACATGCAGTTCGTCCTGGCCATCCTCGGCACACCGGTGCCCAGCCAGTTCATGGCGATGCTGCCCTACCTCGTGACCATCCTGGTGGTGGCCGGTCTGGTGGGCAGGTCGCGAGGTCCGGCGGCCGCCGGCACACCCTACGTGAAGGAGTAGCCGTGACCGATTTCTGCAACGACAACCTCGACGAGGCCTTCGCGGACGACATCCCGCTGACCGCCTCCCTCCCGCGACTGACCGGCGTCGGTTCGGGAGTGGACTGGAAGCGCCTGGAGTCCGCGGCGCGTGCGGCGATGACCCGGGCCTACGTGCCCTACTCCTCGTTCCCCGTCGGGGCGGCCGCCATGGTCGAGGACGGCCGGATCGTCACCGGCTGCAACATCGAGAACGCCTCGCTCGGGCTGACCCTGTGTGCCGAGTGCTCCCTGGTGTCCCAGCTGCAGATGACCGGCGGAGGCCGGTTGGTGGCGTTCTACTGCGTCAACGGACAGGGTGAGGTCCTCATGCCCTGCGGCCGGTGCCGACAGCTGCTCTTCGAGTTCCACGCCCCGGGCATGCTGCTGATGGGCCCCGAGGGCGAGCTGACCATGGACCAGGTCCTGCCCTCGGCGTTCGGCCCCGCGGACATGGCGGACATGGCGGACCGCCGTGGGCGCCGTGCCTGATCCGGCCCCGTCGCCGACGTGACGGGACCGGGCCCGGACAGGGTCGTCACGTCCGGACGGGCACGTCCGGTCGGTACGCTGAGGCCGTGGAGGCAAGGGTGAGCGGCGGGGACCGCATCGAGTCGAACGTGCTGTCGATGGTGAGCCGGCTGAAGACCCCCGATGCCGCGGCGCCCCTGTCCCACCAGGTGGAGCACCGTCTGGCTGCCGGCATCGCCATCGGGCTGCTCCAGCAGGGCCAGCGGCTCCCGTCCGAGACCATCGTGGCCAGGATCTTCGGCGTCTCACCGGTGACCCTGCGGCAGGCGCTGGACCGGCTCCGGGCCCGCGGACTGGTGCGGACGCGCACGGGACGGCATGGGGGCACGGTCTTCACCCCGGACCCGCATCAACTCGACACCATGGCGCGGGAGGAACTGACGGCGATGTCCCTGGGGGACATCGCCGACCTGGGTGGGCAGGTCGCCACGGTCCTGGCCGCCTGTGCCCGGCGTGCGGCCGCCACCTGCGACGAGCACGAGATCGAGGCGCTGGGCGAGGCGGCCCGGGCGACGCTGGCCGTTGATCCCATGGGCGTGCGCAGGGCGCACATGCTCCTGGCCGTGAAACTCGCCTCCACCTCGCGCTCGGAGGGCCTGATGGAGATGGCGCTGCCCCTGGCCGGTGAGCTGCAGGCCCTGTCCTGGCACGGGCCCCAGTCTGCGGCGTTCGCCGAGCAGCTGTCCGCGACCTGCGGGGAACTGGTCGCGGCCATCGCGGCCGCCGACGTGACCCGCGCGCAGGAGATCACCCATCGGTACGCCGAGTCGCTGCGCTCCGCGCTGATGACCGCCCGGGCACGGCTCTACGCGGAGGCCGCCGCGACCGGGGACGGGGGTGTTCCCGGCATGACCCGTCGCCTCGAGGGCCTGCACCGACGCCTGGGGGCGGTGCGGGAGGCCCTGGACGGACTCGACCCCGCCGAGGCCACCGGGGAGTCCGGCCCTGGCGTGGTGGACCAGCTGCTGAGGACGGCCGCGGAGGAGGACGCGGAACTGGTGCGGGGAGCCGGGATCGCCTTCGCCCCCGGACTGTTGCGAGACCAGCCGCTGTGGCTGAACTGGTGGGACGGGGAGGAGCCCCGGGAACTCAGGTTCAAGGCCCACACGTTCAACGTCGCGGCACTGCGCTACTACGACTACACGCGGATGCCGTGGTTCCGGCAACCGCTGGCCCTCGGGCGTCTCTGCGCCTACGGCCCCTACCTCGACCAGGGGGGCATCGACCGGGTCACGGTGACCGTGGGCATACCGGTCTCGGGGACGGTCTTCCGGGGGAGCGTCATCGGGGCCGACCTGAGGATGGACGGCCTCGAGGCGGCCCTGTTCTCCGGCCGGGAGGCGGTGGACCCGCGTGCGGGTGCGGCCCTGGTCAACGCCGAGGGCAGGGTGATCGTCAGTTCGCTCCCGGGGGGTGTCCCCGGCACGCGCCTGCCGGTCGGGGAGGCGTTCACGCGGGAGCCGTTGAGGGGTGCGGACCCGGGGGTCGAGGCCCTGGGGTGGTCGGTGTGGAGGACGGCCGACTGAGCCGTGTCCCGGTGAGGCCGGCGGAGGAGGCTCCCGCCGGGGCGCCACGAGGAGACACGACGACGGGACGCCGGGGGCTTGTAACCCGATACTCCTATTGTTTATAGTGTAGTGACATGCATCACACCAGGAAGGTCTGCGACATGTCTCATCCCCACCTCTCCGTGCTTCGCGCCGAGAACGCCCAGGACATCGCGCTCCCGGAGCTCGGCCACGTGATCGGGGGCCGGGTCACGCAGGGTGACGCCGGTGGCTCCGCGGCGGTGATGGACCCGTCTCGTGGCACCCGGATCGGGAACATCGGCCTCGGATCCGCGGCGGACGTGGACGCAGCGGTCGCCGCCGCGCGCTCCGCACAGCCGGAGTGGGCGGCGCTGACCCCGCGCCGGCGCGCCGACCGGCTCCTGGCGCTGGCCCGTGCCCTGGCCGACGACGCCCAGGCCTTCCAGGCGCTCGAGTCCCTGAACTGCGGCAAGCCCGCGGAGGTCGCGGAGGACGACGTCGCCAGCGCCGTGGACACCCTCTCCTTCATGGCGGGCGCCGGGCGGACGGCGACCGCGCCGGCCCCGGATGAGTACGTCGAGGGAGTCACCTCGTTGATCCGGCGGGAGCCGGTCGGGGTGGTCGGGGCCATCACCCCGTGGAACTACCCGTTGCTCATGGCCGTCTGGAAGCTGGCGCCGGCGCTCATGGCCGGCAACGCCGTGGTGCTCAAGCCCAGTGAGATCACCCCCCTCACCCTGCTGCGCTTCGCCCAGCTCTCCGCCGGCATCCTCCCGCCCGGGGTCCTGAACGTGGTGCTGGGTGACGGGCCGGGGGTTGGGGAGGCGCTCAGTGGCCATCCGGGCGTGGACCTCGTGGCGCTCACCGGGAGCGTGCGGGCCGGGACCGCCGTGGCGCGCAACGCTGCGGGCACCCTGAAGAGGGTCCACCTGGAGCTCGGCGGCAAGGCGCCCGTGGTGATCCTGCCGGACGCCGACCTGGACCTCGCCGCCACCACGGTGGCGGAGGCCGGGTACTGGAATTCCGGGCAGGAGTGCGGCGCCGCGTGCCGGGTGCTGGTGCACTCCTCCATCGTGGAGGCCTTCGGTGAGCTGCTGGTCGGCAAGGTCTCCGAGTACGTCCTGGCCGAGCCGGGAGCCCCGACGCCGGCACGCTCCCTGGGGCCGATGATCTCCCAGGCGCATTTCGGCAGGGTCCGGCAGAAGATCGCCGAGGCCGTCGGGGAAGGGGCGGAGGTGCTGCTGGGCGGCGGCTCGGACGACTCCCGCGGGTACTGGGTCGAGCCGACGGTCCTGAAGGTCCCCCAGGGGGCGGCCGTCACCCGGGACGAGGTCTTCGGGCCGGTGGTCTCGATCGAGGAGTTCGACCACGAGGCGGAGGCCGTCTCCCGCGCCAACGACACGGACTACGGGCTGACGGCGTCCGTGTTCACCCGCGACCTCGCGGCGGGGATGTCCGTGATGGGTGCGCTCGACTTCGGCAGCGTCAACGTCAACACCCACCTGGCCCTGCCGACCGAGATGCCCTGGGGCGGCTTCAAGAGGAGCGGCTATGGCCGCGACCTGTCCGCCTACGCCCTGGACGACTTCAGCCGCACCAAGCACGTGGCGCTGAATGTCGCGCGCTGATCCCGGGCCGTCACCTGCCCCCGCCCTCACGCGGCGATCCCTCTCCCGACCATCCCCCGTCCCGTTCCGGACGGTTTCACCTCCCAGGAGCACTCATGAAGACCACCAGCACGGCGCTTCCCTCCGCCCGGCATCAGCAGCAATGGACCAACTGGGGCGGCAACCAGGTGTGCACGCCCGCGCTGACCGTCAGGCCGACCACGGAGGCCGAAGCCGTGGCCGCCGTCCGGCACGCCATCAAGGAGGGCCTCGGGGTCCGCGTGGCGGGATCCGGTCACTCCTTCACGCCCGTGGTGCAGACCGGGGGGATGCTGCTGGACCTGTCCGGCCTGCAGGGCATCACGGGCATCGACGCGTCGACCCGGCGCGTCCGTGCGCTCGGCGGGACGACCATCGACAGGTTCGGTGATCCGCTCTGGGAGCACGGCCTGGCCCTGGCCAACCAGGGGGACATCGACAAGCAGGCGATCGCCGGGGCCGTATCCACGGCGACGCACGGATCCGGCCTCGGGCTGGGGTCGTTCTCCTCGACGGTGCGGTGGATGCGGCTGCTGACCGGACAGGGCGAGATCGTCGAGATCGACGAGACGGATCCCGAGCGGCTGCACGCGGTCCAGGTCGCCGTGGGCACGGCGGGCGTCATCCTGGAGCTCGAGCTGCAGGCCGTGGAGGCCTACCACCTCCGGGAGCAGATCACCTACGAGACGACGGAGGAGCTCCTGGCGAACTGGGAGCGCAACCCCGCAGAGTCCCGGCACTTCTCGTTCCTGTGGTGCCAGGCCCCGGAATCCGCCGGCCTGTACGAACTGCCCACGCCGGAGGGGCTGGACATGGTCGGCCGCGCCTACACGAAGCGCTACTGGGCGGAGTCCCTCGACGAGTCGGACGGCCAGGCGCTGAGCTCCGAGGAGGGGCGGCGCCGCGACCGTTCCTACCGGATCTACCCCGGCGGGTTCATGCTGCCGTTCCACGAACTGGAGTACTACGTCGGGGTGGGCCGGGCGAAGGAGGCCTGGGTCGCCTTGAAGGACCTCATCGTGGAGGACTTCCCCGATCAGCACTATCCGATCGAGACCCGCTGGACCCGGGGTGACGAGGCCTTCATCTCACCGTTCCACGCCGAGGACAAGGTCAGCCTCTCGGTGTCCGGCGCGCCCGGGACCGATTACTGGCCCTACCTCCAGGCGGTGGACGCCCTGCTCGACGGCTTTGACGCGACGGTGCACTGGGGCAAGATCCACCTGCTGACCCGCGAGCGTGCCGAACGGCTGTTCCCCCGCCTGCCGGACTTCCTGGCCGTGCGCCGGGAACTCGACCCCCACGGGGTCTTCCTCAACGACCACACCCGGGCACTGTTCCAGTGAACGGCCACCCGGACCCCTCCAGAGCCTAAGGACCCCTGTCATGGAACTCGTCGGCAACATCGTCATCTGGATCATGATGGTCTTCGTCGTCATCGGCGCGGTGGGGGCCGTGCGGGACGACTCGAAGGGCATCGGCAAGGAATTCAAGGAGGGGCTGCACTCGATCGGCCCGATCTTCCTGCCCGTGGCCGGGATCATGGCCTCGGTCCCGTACCTGTCGCTCTTCGTCGAGTTCATCACCGGCAGGATCTTCGACGCCGTCGGGGCCGACCCGTCGATGGCGGCCGGTGCGCTGATCGCCGGGGACATGGGAGGCTACAACCTGGCCGCGGTGACGGCCGAGTCCCACGGCGCCTGGATCATGGCGGCGGCCACGGCGTTCATGTCCGGGTCCACCATCGTCTTCTCCATCCCCGTGGGGCTGGCCATGCTGCAGCGGGTCCACCACCGGTACCTGGCGCTGGGCGTCATGTCCGGGGTGCTGACCATTCCCCTGGGCGTGCTGGTGACGACGAGCATCCTGATCCTGACGAACACCAGCCTCCGCAGCGACGTCTCCACCTCCTCGCCCGCGGACACCCCCATGGACCTGGGCTGGGGACAGGTCCTGGCCAACCTCCTGCCCATCCTCGTCTTCGTGGTGGTGCTGGCGCTGCTGCTGCGCTTCGCGACGCGGTTCATGATCGCCGCGTTCCTGGTCTTCGGCCGGGTCCTGGACGCCGCGCTGAAGATCGTGCTCGCGCTCGTCATCGTCGAGTACTTCACCGGCGCGCTGTCCACGCTGTGGACCGGCTGGGGCTTCGATCCCATCATCGCGGACGAGGAGGACCAGTTCCGCGCCCTGGAGATCGCGGGGTACATCGGCATCATGCTGGCCGGTGCGTTCCCCCTGGTCTACGTCATCCGGACCACGCTGGCCCGTCCGCTCGAGGCCGTGGGCGGCCGCGTGGGGATCAGCAAGGAGGGGATCGCCGCCATCCTGGCGGCCGCCGCCAACATCCTGGCCATGTTCCGGCTGATCCCGGTGATGCCCCCGAAGGACCGCGTCATCGTCATCGCGTTCTCGGTCTGCGCGGCGTTCACGTTCGGCGACCACCTGGCGTTCATGGCGAACTTCCAGCCCAACATGGTCGTCCCCCTGACCATCGGCAAGCTCACGGCCGGGGTGGTCGCGATGCTGCTCGCCGTGTGGCTGGCGGTGCCCACGGTGCGGAAGATGCAGGACCAGGACCAGTCCGCGCACCAGGACCGGCACGAGCACCCGGACCAGGAGCAGGACGAGACCGTGGACCAGGACGCCCGGGAGGCGGCGGCCGGCACCACGGGGTCCCCGTCCGGGTCCACCGAGGCCCCGGTCCCGGCACGTCGCGAGGCGGCGGGGGAGGCCTGACGGCGAGCGGGAGGCGGCACTCAGGGGCCCGGCGGGCATGGACCGGGCCCCTGACGTGCCGCGATATCCTGAGGCGATGACCGACCCGTCTCCCGCCCCGACGCCCCACGAACCCTTCGACGCCGTCGAGGTCATCCGCGCCAAGCGCGACCGCCACACGCTGACCGGTGAACAGATCGACTGGGTGGTGGACGCCTACACCCGCGGGGTGGTGGCGCACGAGCAGATGTCCGCCCTGGCCATGGCCATCCTGCTCAACGGCATGGACCGCTCCGAGATCGCCCGGTGGACCGCCGCGATGATCGCCTCGGGCGAGCGCATGGACTTCTCCGGGCTGCGTGCGCCCGACGGCGGCGTGAAGCCGACCGCTGACAAGCACTCCACCGGAGGGGTGGGGGACAAGATCACGCTCCCGCTGGCCCCGCTGGTCGCCGTGTACGGCGTGGCGGTGCCCCAGTTGTCCGGCCGCGGCCTCGGCCACACCGGAGGCACCCTGGACAAGCTCGAGTCGATCCCCGGCTGGCGGGCCGACCTGACCAACCAGGCCATGATGGACCAGCTCCAGGACGTCGGCGCCGTCATCTGCGCGGCCGGCGCCGGCCTGGCCCCGGCGGACAAGAAGCTCTACGCCCTGCGGGACGTGACCGGCACCGTGGAGGCGATCCCGTTGATCGCCTCCTCGATCATGTCCAAGAAGATCGCCGAGGGCACCGGCACCCTCGTGCTCGACGTCAAGTGCGGCTCCGGCGCGTTCATGAAGGACGAGGCGCAGGCCCGGGAGCTGGCCCGCACCATGGTCGACCTGGGCCGGGACGCCGGTGTCACCACCACGGCGCTGCTGACGGACATGTCCACCCCGCTGGGACTGACCGCGGGCAATGCCATCGAGGTCGAGGAGTCCGTCGAGGTCCTGGCCGGGGGAGGACCGGCCGACGTCGTGGAACTGACCGTGGCGCTGGCCCGCGCCATGCTGGCCGGGGCCGGGGTCACCGGTGTGGACCCGGCCGAGGCGCTGGCCGACGGCCGGGCCATGGACGTCTGGCGGCGGATGATCGCCGCCCAGGGCGGGGACCCGGACGCGGCCCTGCCCCGGGCCCGGCAGTCCCACGTGCTCACCGCCCCGGAGCCGGGGGTGCTGACGCGCCTGGACGCCATGGCCGTGGGCCTGGCCGCGTGGCGCCTCGGGGCCGGACGCGCGCGCCGCGAGGACCCCGTCCAGGCCGGGGCCGGCGTGCGGATGCACGCCAAGCCCGGGGACACCGTGCAGGCCGGGCAGCCGCTGCTGACCCTGTTGACGGACACCCCGGAGCAGTTCGACCGGGCCCTGGCCGCGCTGGAGGGCGGCTTCGACATCGCCCCCGCGGGGTCCGGGGAGGCAGCGTCCTTCTCGCCGCGGCCGCTGCTCATCGACCGCATCGACTGAGGAACCGCGCCGATAGGCTGGAACCGTGCTGCAGCTGATCGAGGACATCGTCCTCCACGCCGCCGGCCAGTGGTGGGTGCTGCTTGCCGTCTACCTGCTGTGCACCATCGACGGCTTCTTCCCCGTCGTGCCCTCCGAGTCGGTCCTGGTGGCGCTGGCCTCGGTCTCCGGCCAGGAACAGACCGTGTCCCTGTGGTGGGTCTGGCTGGCCGGCGCCCTCGGGGCCATCACCGGGGACCAGATCGCCTACACCCTGGGCCGGCGGATCGGTGTCGACCGGTTCCGGTGGATGCGCACCCGTTCGGCCCGGCGGGCGGTCGGCTCGGCCCGCAGGGCCCTGGACGGTCACGGCGCCCTGGTCATCTGCACCGCCCGGTACATCCCCGGCGGCCGGGTCGCCGTGAACTACACCGCCGGGGCCACCGGGTACCCGAGGACGCGCTTCACCGTGCTGGACACCGTCGCCGCGGTGCTGTGGTCGGCCTATTCGATCGGCATCGCCCGGGCCACGGCCGGTTGGCTGGACAACACGCTGCTGCAGATCCTGGTCGCCCTGGTGGCGGCCGCCGTCGCCGGCTGGCTCCTCGACGTGCTCTTCAAGCGGGTGTACGCCCGGCTCGCCGGCCGGGGGCCGACGGTGCCTCCCGTAGACTCGCCCCGTGACTGACGCGATCGAATTCACCGCCCCCTCCCCGCTCGACATCGACCTGGCGGCCCTGCCCAAGATCAGCCTCCACGACCACCTGGACGGCGGCCTGCGCCCGGCCACCATCCTCGAGCTGGCCGCCTCGGCCGGGCACGCCCTGCCCGCCGACACCGCCGATGACCTGGCCCACTGGTTCGCGGAGTCCGCGAACTCGGGCACGCTGGAGCGCTACCTGGAGACCTTCGACCACACGATCGCCGTGATGCAGACCGCGGAGCACCTGCACCGCGTGGCCCGTGAGTTCGTCGAGGACCTCGTGGAGGACGGCGTCGTGTACGCCGAGGTCCGCTGGGCCCCCGAGCAGCACCTGGCGGGCGGGCTCACCCTGGACCAGGCGGTCGAGGCCGTGCAGGCGGGCCTCGACGAGGGCGTGGCCAACGCCGAGGACGCCGGTGCCACCATCCGGGTCGGCCAGCTCATCACCGCCATGCGCCAGAACGACCGCTCGATGGAGATCGCCGAGCTGGCCGTGCGCCACCGCCAGGCCGGGGCCGTCGGCTTCGACATCGCCGGACCGGAGACGGGTTTCCCCCCGGCCCGCTTCACCGAGGCCTTCACCTGGCTGGCCGCCCAGCACTTCCCGGCCACCGTCCACGCCGGGGAGTCGGACGGCGTGGACTCCATCCGCGACGCCCTGCTCAACGGCCGGGCTCTGCGCCTGGGCCATGGCGTGCGGATCGCGGACGACATCACCGTGGAGTTCGACGCGGTGGACGAGGACGGGGAGCGGGTCGGCGCGGACTCCGCGCTCGTGGACCTCGGTGAGACGGCCGCGTGGGTGCGGGACCGGGGGATCGCCCTGGAGGTCTGCCCCTCGTCCAACCTGCAGACCGGCGCCGTGGAGGCCTACGGCGGGACCGTCTCCACGCACCCGATCGACATGCTCCACCAGCTGGGCTTCCGGGTGACGATCAACCCGGACAACCGGTTGATGAGCGGGGTGTCCCTCACCGACGAGCTCTACCTGCTGGCCGAGGTCTTCGGCTACTCGCTGGAGGAACTGCTGGACTTCCAGCTCAACGCCGCCGAGGCGGCCTTCCTGCCGCTCGAGGAGCGAGAGGTCCTGGCCGAGCTGCTCGTGGAGACCTGGGGGGAGGTCATCTCCACCGGGGCCACCTCCGAGGGCCCGGTGATCCTGGAGGCGTTCGTCGACGAGGACGGGGACGAGGGCCCCGGCGCGGACGACGACCGCGCGTGAGCGAGACCGTCGACCGGCTGGTCTGGGTGGTCGCCCGCCTCCGGGAGCACTGCCCCTGGACCCGCCGGCTGACGCACGACGCCCTGACCGAGTACCTCGTCGAGGAGGCCTATGAGGCCGTCGAGGTGATCGAGTCCGGGCCCGCCGGGGCCTGGGGAGCCGGCGCCGTGGCGGACGGCACCTACGAGCGGCTGCGGCTGGAGCTCGGGGACGTGCTGTTCCAGGTGGTCCTGCACGCCGCGATCGCCACGGACGCCGGGGGCTTCGACCTCGACGGCGCCGCCGAGGCCATCACCGCCAAGATGATCCGCCGCAACCCGCACGTCTTCCACGCCGACGGCCGGCTGCGGGACCCGGAGGACCTGGCCGCGGCCACGATCGCGGACATCGAGCGCACCTGGGAGCGGATCAAGCGCGCCGAGCGCGAGGCCGCCGGGGCCGGGCCGGCACCGCAGGGCACGACGCCGGCCCCCGCCGGGGCCTTCGCCGACCTCCCGGCCGCGCTGCCGGCGCTCGCGGCCGCCGCGAAAGTGGTCGACCGCGCCGCCCGGCAGCCGGTGGACCCGCTCCCGGACCCGGGCCCGCCGCCGTCGGGACCGGGAGGGGACACGCTGGCGGACGAGGACGGCCTCGGGGCGGAGCTGTTCCGGCTCGTCCAGCTCGCCCGCGCCGCCGGCCTGGACCCCGAGCGCGCGCTGCGCCGCCACCTGGCCTCGGTGCGCGCCGACCTGGGGTCCGGCCGTCACGGCGGCGATCGGACCGCAGCGAGCGGTTAGGCTGAACCCGCGTTGCACCCTCGGAACCACCTGCCTTCAAAGGAGACCGCACATGGCCCTGATCGACGCCATCCATTCCCGTGAGATCCTCGACTCCCGCGGCAACCCCACCGTCGAGGTGGAGGTGCTGCTGACCGACGGTGCGCTCGGTCGCGCCGCCGTGCCGTCGGGTGCCTCCACGGGCGAGTTCGAGGCGGTCGAGCGCCGGGACGGTGACAAGGACCGGTACCTGGGCAAGGGCGTGCTGAACGCCGTGAACGCCGTGATCGACGACATCGCGGACGAGCTCGAGGGCATGGACGCCACGGACCAGCGCCTCATCGACACCCTGATGATCGACCTGGACGGCACCGAGAACAAGGGCAAGCTGGGCGCCAACGCCATCCTCGGCGTCTCCCTGGCCGTGGCCGACGCCGCCGCCGCCTCGGCGGACCTGTCCCTGTTCAAGTACCTCGGCGGGCCGAACGCCCACCTGCTGCCGGTGCCGATGATGAACATCCTCAACGGTGGTGCGCACGCCGACTCCAACGTGGACATCCAGGAGTTCATGATCGCCCCGATCGGCGCCCCCAGCTTCTCCGAGGCGCTGCGCTGGGGTGCCGAGGTCTACCACACCCTGAAGAAGGTCCTGCAGGAGCGCGAGCTGGGCACCGGCCTGGGCGACGAGGGCGGCTTCGCCCCGTCCCTGCCGTCCAACCGTGCCGCCCTGGACCTCATCACCGAGGCCATCACCCGCGCCGGCTACACCCCGGGGCAGGACATCGCCCTGGCCCTGGACGTGGCCTCCTCCGAGTTCTGCGAGAAGGGCTCCTACACCTTCGAGGGCGAGCAGAAGTCCGCGGCGGACATGATCGACTACTACACCTCCCTGGCGGACTCCTACCCGCTGGTGTCCATCGAGGACCCGCTGGACGAGAACGACTGGGAGGGCTGGAAGCAGCTCACCCAGGCCCTGGGCGACCGCGTGCAGCTGGTGGGCGACGACCTGTTCGTCACCAACCCGGAGCGCCTGCAGCGCGGCATCGACGAGGCCTCGGGCAACGCCCTGCTGGTGAAGGTCAACCAGATCGGCTCGCTGACCGAGACCCTCGACGCGATCTCGCTGGCGCAGCGCCACACCTTCCACTGCATGATCTCCCACCGTTCGGGCGAGACCGAGGACACCTTCATCGCCGACCTGGCCGTGGCCACGAACGCCGGGCAGATCAAGACCGGTGCCCCGGCCCGCTCCGATCGGGTGGCCAAGTACAACCAGCTGCTGCGCATCGAGGAGGAGCTGGGCGACTCCGCGCGCTACGCCGGCGCCTCCGCCTTCCCGCGGTACCGCGGCCGGTCCTGACCGCCCCGAGGCGCCCCCGTCCCGTGCCCGCCTGAGGTGGAGACGGGGTGAGGGCGCCTCACCGGCCACCGGTCCGGCGCGCTGTTCGGGCCCGGCACCCGGAGCCGGTATCCTCGATGGAGATCCCTGACGACCCGGCCAGGGGACCAGGCGGCGGCCCCGGCGCCAGACCCGGTCACGGACACCCAGTGGAGGTACAGGTGGCGACTCGTCGGCCCCGCGTCCCCAAGTCCGCCCGCCCCTCTGCCCAGCGGTCCCTGGTCGCCACCGGAACCGCCGGCCGCACGACCTGTGTCACCGGCCACTCGGCCAAGGTCATCCCGCTGGACGCCGCGCCGTCCCTCCACGTCGGCGACGCCCCGGCGGACGCGTCGGGTCGGCCCGCCCCGTCGGCCGCCCACTCCGCCCACCGGGATCCCGCGTCAATCCGTGCCCGGACTACCGCCGGCGCCGCGGCCCCCGCCCGTGCCGTCGGCCCGGACGCGTCCGAGGACGCCGAGACGACCCCCGAGGAGACGGCCCCCGAGGCCACCACCGCCCCTCGTCCCACCCTCACCGCGGCCGAGCGCCGCGCCGCCGCCCGCCGGGACCTGCTGCGCCGGGCCAGGCCCGGGGGCACCCCCGCGGCCCGCACGGCTCGGCCGTCGCCGGGCCCCTCCCGGCCCGCCGTCGTC
Source organism: Citricoccus sp. (assembly GCF_035445025.1). Lineage (NCBI taxonomy): Bacteria > Bacillati > Actinomycetota > Actinomycetes > Micrococcales > Micrococcaceae > Citricoccus > Citricoccus sp. Next base: position 25,228 of record NZ_DAOMPX010000035.1, read on the forward strand.
GAGCCCGTGCCGGCCCGGAACTTCTCGGGGCGTTCCGTGGCCCTGCTGGTGGTGCTGTTCGTGGCCGCCGTGCTGCTGGCCCCCACCCTGCGCGTGTACCTGGACCAGCAGGCCGAGCTGCGCGCCGTCCAGGAGGACATCTCCGCCCAGCAGGAGGAGCAGCGCCGGCTCACCGCCCAGATCGCCCGCTGGGACGACCCCGCCTACATCCAGCAGCAGGCCCGGGACCGGTTCAACCTCGTCATGCCGGGGGAGAAGGCCTACATGGTGATCGGCGGTGACCAGGCGGTCGAGGACCCCGTCCCCGGTCCGGCCAGCCCCGGTCAGGTCAACCCGGACATGCCCTGGGCCGACGCGCTCTGGGACTCCGTGGTGCGGGCCGGCACGGACTGAGATAGGCTGATCCGCCGCCGTACCCGTCCGTACCCGTCGTCAGCCCCGGAGGATTCGTGAATCAGGACCTGGACCGCACGCCCACGCCGCAGGACCTGGACACCATCAGCCTGCAACTGGGGCGCCCGGCCCGCGACGTCGTCGAGATCGGGGCGCGCTGCGTGTGCGGCAACCCGCTCGTGGCCACCACGGCCCCGCGGCTGTCCAACGGCATCCCCTTCCCCACGACCTTCTACCTGACCCACCCCGTGCTGACCGCCGCCGTCTCCCGCCTCGAGGCCGCGGGGGTCATGGCGGAGATGACCGGGCGCCTGCAGCAGGACCCGGAGCTGGCCGCGCACTACCGTGCCGCCCACGAGGCCTACCTCCTGGAGCGTGACCGGGTCGGGGCGGTGGCCGGCACGGACGGCGTCCCGGAGATCCGCGGGATCTCGGCCGGCGGCATGCCGGACCGCGTGAAGTGCCTGCACGTGCTGGTGGGCCACTCCCTCGCCGCCGGGCCGGGTGTCAACCCGCTGGGGGACGAGGCCCTGGAGGCCATCCGCGCGGACTGGACCACCGACCGGTGCTGGTGCGCCGGCGCCTGGGACCCGGAGGCGCCCGTGCCCAGCCGGGACCTCAGCCGCCACGTGCGGCGCCTGGCCGGGGAACGCAACCCCGTCATGACCGAGGCCGGGACCCCCGCCGCCGAGGCCCCGCCGCAGGACGCCCCGGCCGGCCGTGTGGTGGGCGCCGTCGACTGCGGCACCAACTCCATCCGGTTGCTCGTGGCCCGGGTCGAGGGGCCCACGGG
>NZ_DAOMPX010000035.1:26513-30545 GCF_035445025.1 Citricoccus sp.
CCGGTGGTGCCGGGACCGTGCGGCTGGTGGACCTGCACCGGGAGATGCGCGTCGTGCGGCTGGGCGAGGGCGTGGATGCCACCGGGCAGCTGTCCGAGGCCGCACTGGAGCGCACCTTCGCCGCCGCCGAGGACTACGCGCGCATACTGCGCCGGCTGGGCGCGGAGTCCGTGCGCTTCGTGGCCACCTCGGCGAGCCGGGACGCCCGCAACGCCGAGGTGTTCACGGCGGGCATCCGCGAGCGACTGGGCGTGGAGCCCGAGGTCATCTCCGGGGACGAGGAGGCGGCGCTGTCCTTCGCCGGAGCGGCCTCGGTCCTGGACCCCGACGCCCTGGCCGGCGCCGGCACGCCCGCGGCGGGCGGCCGCGACCGCACGGTGCTCGTGGTGGACCTCGGTGGCGGGTCCACCGAGTTCGTCCTCGGCACGCTCGACGGCCCCGAGGGCCCGCAGGTCCTCGAGGCGGTCAGCGTCCCGATGGGCTGCGTGCGGTTCACCGAACGCCACCTGCACGGCGACCCGCCGACGCCCGGGGAGATCGCCGCGGCCACCGCGGACATCGACGCGGTGCTCGACGAGGTCGAGGCCGCCGTCCCGCTCGGGCGGGCCGCCGCCGTCGTCGGGGTGGCCGGGACCATCACCACGGTCACGGCCGCCGCCCTGGGCCTGACCGAGTACGATCCCGCGGCGATCCACGGCACCCGGCTGGACCTGGGCACGACCACCCGCATCTCCGGGCAACTGCTGGCGGCCAGCCGCTCCGAACGGGCCGCGCTGCCCTACATGCATCCCGGCCGTGTGGACGTGATCGGCGCCGGGGCCCTGATCTGGTCCACCGTGCTGCGACGCGTGGAGCGGGCGACCGGGGGAGCGGTGACCTCGGCGATCACCTCCGAGCACGACATCCTGGACGGGATCGCCCTGTCCCAGCTCGCGTGAGGGCGGGTCCGGCCCGGCGGGTGTTCTCGGCGGTCCTGGCCGCCGGGCTCACCCTGCTCTCCCCGGTCTCACCCGTCTCGCCGCTGTCGCCCTCACTGCAGCCGGCCGCCGCGGACGAGTGGCGCGAGGGACAGTACTGGCTGGAGGAGTACGGATTCCGGCGGGCCTGGGACCGCACCCGCGGCGAGGGCGTCACCGTGGCCGTGATCGACACCGGGATCGACGCCGCCCACCCCGACCTGACCGGTCAGGTGGCCGGCGGTACCGACGTGTCCGGCGCCGGCGGCGCCGAGGGCACCACGCCGGTGGGACCGGTGCCCGAGCACGGGACCCTCGTGGCCTCCGTGCTCGCCGGGCACGGACACCACGGAGGGGACCGTCCCGCCCCCGGGCCGTCGGGCCCCGCCGCCACGGGATCCGCGTCGGCATCCCCGTCGGCCTCCTCCTCGCCGCCGTCCGCGTCCTCGGCCGCGCCCGTCGGCGAGGCCACCGGCGCGGAACCCGGACCGGACGGTGTCATCGGGGTGGCGCCGGAGGCGAGGCTGCTGTCCGTCTCGGTGCACCTGGGGGATGACAACCCGGACGGGCCGAGCCCCGAGGACCAGATCGCCGAGGCCGTCACCTGGGCCGTCGACCACGGCGCGGACGTCATCAACATGTCCCTGGGCTCCAATCGCCAGGACTGGCCGGAGAGCTGGGACCGGGCCTTCCTGCACGCGGAGGAGAACGACGTCGTGATCGTCGCCGCGGCGGGCAACCGCGCCTCTGGTGCCACGACGGCCGGCGCGCCCGCCACCATCCCGGGGGTGCTGACCGTCGCCGGGCTGAACGCCGACGGCACGGCCAGCTGGGACGCCTCCACCGAGGGGATCTCGATCGGCGTCGCGGCGCCCGCCCACCCCCTCGTCGGGGCCGTCCCCGGGGGAGGCCACCAGCAGTGGCAGGGCACCAGCGGCGCCGCACCGCTGGTGGCGGGCCTCGCCGCCCTCGTCCGGTCCGCCCACCCGGAGATGCCCGCCCATCAGGTCATCCACCGGATCCTCACCACCGCCCGGGACGCCGGCGTCCCCGGTGAGGATCCCGTCTACGGCCACGGGGTCATCGACGCCGCGGCCGCCGTCACCGCCGAGGTGGACCAGGTGGACCGCAACCCCATGAACACGATCGCCGACTGGATCCGGGTGCACCGCCGGGCCGAGAGTCCCGCCGCCGCACCGGCCGGACCCCCCGCGGCGTCCCCGGGCGCACCGGCGTCGACCCCCGCGCCGGCGACCACCGCGCTGCCCCGGGCGGCCCCGCCCACCGATCCTGTCCCGGGCCTGCAGCCGGCACTGGTGCTGGGGACCGGGCTGGCCGTCGTGGCCCTGCTCGGCACCGGCGTGGTGCTCGGGTTGCGGCGGCGTGGGCGCTGACATTGTTACTTTGTGAGAAGTTTCACGAAGTGACGACCGCGGGTTTAGGGTGTAGCCCATGGCTATTACCCCGCAGCTGTCTCCGAAGCCCCGTGTCCTGATCGTCGGCGGCGGTTACGCCGGCCTCTACGTCGCCAAGAACCTGGAGAAGAAGGTCAAGGAGCGTGGCGGCGTCGTCACCCTCGTCGACCCGCTCCCGTACATGACCTACCAGCCGTTCCTGCCGGAGGTCGTCGGCGGCCACATCGAGGCGCGCCACATCATCGTGGACCACCGCACCCACCTGAAGCAGACCGAGGTCGTCCAGGGCAAGGTCGTCAAGGTCGAGCACGCCCGCAAGACCGCCACCGTCCAGACCCCGGACGGCACCGAGTTCGAGGTCCCGTACCAGGACGTGGTCGTGACCGCCGGTGCCACCACCCGCACCTTCCCGATCCCGGGCCTGGCCGAGGCCGGGATCGGCATGAAGACCGTCCAGGAGGCGCTGGCCCTGCGCAACCAGATCCTGGACCGGATCGAGGTCGCCTCCACCATGACCGACGCCGCGGCGCGCTCGCGCGCCCTGACCTTCGTGGTGGTCGGCGGCGGCTTCAACGGCGTCGAGACCATCTCCGAGATGGAGGACCTGATCCGGGCCGCCATCCGCAAGAACCCGCGCCTGGCCCAGTCCGATGCCCGCATCGTCCTGGTCGAGGCCATGGGCAAGATCATGCCGGAGGTCGGCGAGGACCAGGCCGTCGGCGTCGTCGAGCACCTGAAGTCCCGCGGCATCGAGGTGCTGCTGAACACCTCGCTGTCCGGCGCCGAGGGCGGCGTGCTGAAGCTGATCAACATGCAGGACAAGTCCGACGCCGGCTCGTTCGAGGCAGACACCCTGGTCTGGACCGCGGGCGTGGCCGCCAACGCCGTGGCCAAGCAGACCGACTTCCCGGTGGAGCCGCGGGGCCGGATCGAGGTCACCCCGACCCTGCAGGTCAAGGACGGCGAGGACGGCGTCCTCGAGGGCGCCTGGAGCTGTGGCGACGTGGCCGCGGTGCCGGACCTGACCGGCGACGGGCCGGGCGGCCACTGCGTCCCCAACGCCCAGCACGCGGTGCGCCAGGCCCGTCGCCTCGCCGCCAACCTGCTGGCCGTCCGCTTCGGCGAGGGCGCCGTGGAGGAGTACGTCCACAAGTCCCTGGGTGCCGTCGCGGGCCTGGGCGTCGGCAAGGGCGTCGGCAACCCGATGGGCCTGAAGATCTCGGGCATCCCGGCCTGGATGGCCCACCGTGGCTACCACGGCATGGCCATGCCCACCTACGAGCGCAAGGCCCGCGTGATCACCAACTGGGCCCTGAACGCGATCTTCGGCCGGGACACCACCGCGATCGAGGAGCTCGAGACCCCGCACAACGCCTTCCTCGAGGCCGCCGGCGGTGAACTCAAGCCGGGCCGGTTCTCGGGCCGCAAGGCCATCGGCCACGCCGAGCAGTACGAGAACGCCTGACCGTCCGGGAGCCCCGCGCTCCCGCGGTGCACCGCCTGGGGACGTGGTCCGCGGGGTCAGGCGCACCGATCACGCGCCGCGGCCCGGTACCCTTGAGGGGTTCCGGGCCGCGGCCGTCCGCCCCCGTGGCCCAATTGGCAGAGGCGAGCGACTTAAAATCGCTGTGTTGTGGGTTCGAGTCCCACCGGGGGCACCA
>NZ_DAOMPX010000036.1:0-28639 GCF_035445025.1 Citricoccus sp.
ACGAACGGGATGGTGACGTCTCCGACGCTAGGGAACCGGGCGGCGTCGGCGGTGGAGGGAACCGGGGCGTGGGGACGGGCCCGGCACACCGGCCCGCTGTGGAGTGCAGGCGGGTATTCCGGCCGACCGCCACCAGCCGTCCACAGCCCCGCCCCTCCGGGTCCCGTGGCCCCCCGGGAGTGCGGCAGACTGGGCCCATGAGCACCGAGCCGAACCCCGGACCGAACGCCGGACCGAACAACGCCCCGGGCACTGAACCGAGCGGCGACTCGAGCCCCGTCCCCGCCCCGCGGCGCACCGAGTTCGACCCCGCGGCCCTGGGTGACCGGGAGACGACCCTGCTGGTGAAGTCGATCCTCATCCCGCGGCCGATCGCCTGGGTCGGGTCGCTGTCCGCCGACGGCATCCCCAACCTGGCCCCGCACTCGTTCTTCACGATGGCCTCGGAGCAGCCGCCCATCGTGCTGTTCTCCTCGACCACGCGCAAAGACTCGCTGAACAACATCGAGGCCACCGGCCAGTTCACGATCTCCCTGGTCTCCCGGGCCCAGTTCGAGCAGGCGAACCAGACCTCGGCTCCCTACGGCCCCGAGGTCAGCGAGTTCGAGGCGGCGGGCATCGGGCGGGAGGACTCCGTGGTGGTGGACCCGCCGCGGGTGGCCGGTTCCCCGGCGGTCATGGAGTGCACCCTGGACAGGGTGATCCCCGTGGGCGGGAACTTCCTGGTGCTGGGCAACGTCGTCCACGTCTCGGTGGACACGGACACGCTCAGCACGGATGCCCGGGGCCGCAGCCTGCCGCTGGCCGGCAGGCTGGACCCGCTGACCCGGTTGGGGCGCAACGAGTGGGGCACCCTGGGCGAGGTGCTCGCGATCGACCGGCCCAGGGCCGGCTGAGCCCGCCGCCCCTCCACGCGCACCCGCCCGGTGCTAGCGTGTCCGCGTGACCGCCTCGTCCTCCAGCCCCGCCCCGCACCCCTCCGATCCGGCTGCCAGGGCCGGGAACGACGCCGCCCCGTCCCGGCCCGCGGTACCCGGCACCGGCCCGGCCCGCCCCGTGGGCTTCGACCGCGAGAAGTACATCGAACTGCAGTCCCACCACATCCACGAGCGACGCCAGCAGATCGGCGGCAAGCTCTACCTGGAGATGGGCGGCAAGCTCTTCGACGACCTGCACGCCTCCCGCGTGCTGCCCGGTTTCACCCCGGACAACAAGATCGCGATGCTGGAGCGGCTGCGGGACGAGGTCGAGATCCTCATCTGCATCAACGCCAAAGACCTGCAGCGGCAGAAGGTCCGGGCCGACCTCGGCATCCCCTACGAGGACGACGTGCTGCGGCTGATCGACGTGTTCCGCGAGCGCGGATTCCTGGTGGAGCACGTGGTGATGACCCAGTTGGAGGAGTCGAACCACATCGCCCACGCGTTCCGGGAACGGCTCGAGCGCCTCGGCCTGAAGGTCGCCCGGCACGGCATCATCCCCGGGTATCCGCAGGACACCCGCCGGATCGTCTCCGAGCAGGGCTTCGGTGCCAACGAGTACTCCGAGACCTCGCGGGACCTGATCGTGGTCACCGCGCCGGGCCCGGGCTCCGGCAAGCTCGCCACGTGCCTGTCGCAGGTGTACCACGACCACGCCCGGGGCATCTCCTCGGGCTACGCCAAGTTCGAGACCTTCCCCATCTGGAACCTGCCGCTGGAACACCCCGTGAACCTGGCGTACGAGGCCGCCACGGCCGACCTGGACGACGTCAACCTGATCGACCCCTACCACCTGGCCGCCTACGGCGAGCAGGTCACCAGCTACAACCGGGACGTCGAGGTCTTCCCGCTGATGAAGACCCTGCTGGAGGAGCTCACCGGGGCCTCCCCCTACGCCTCCCCCACGGACATGGGCGTGAACCTGGCCGGGGAGTGCATCGTGGACGATGCCGTGTGCCGCGAGGCCTCCCGCCAGGAGGTCATCCGCCGCTACTACAAGGCCCTCGTGGACGAGCGGATCAACGACCTGGACGACACCGTCTCCCAGCGCGTGGCCATGGTGATGTCCAAGGCGGGGTGCAAGACCGAGGACCGGGCCGTCGTCGGGCCCGCCCTGGCCGTGGAGGAACGCACCGGCGAGCCCGCCTCGGCGATCGAGCTGGCCGACGGCACCATCATCACCGGCAAGACCTCCGACCTGCTGGGCTGCTCGGCGGCCATGCTGCTCAACGCGCTGAAGCACCTGGCCGGGATCGACGACGCGGTGCACCTGCTCTCCCCCCAGGCGATCGAGCCGATCCAGACGCTCAAGACCCAGCACCTGGGCTCGCGCAACCCGCGCCTGCACACGGACGAGGTGCTGATCGCGCTGTCCGTCTCCGCGGCCGATGACGACAACGCCCGGCGCGCGGTGGCCGAGCTGCGCAACCTCGCCGGCTGCAACGTGCACACCACCACGATCCTGGGCACCGTGGACGAGGACATCTTCCGCTCCCTCGGCGCGCTCGTCACCTCGGAACCGAGGTTCCAGCGCAAGGCGCTGTACCGCAAGCGGTAGGGCGGTCGCGGCCTGCGGACACGCATCAGGAGTGGGAATCGTCGGCACAAAGCACTCCTGTTCACCGACGAATCCCACTCCTGGTGTCGCCCGGCCGGGTTGCCCAGCCGGCGGGACTCAGCTCACCAGCTGGTGACCTTGGGAAGGGCCACGGACTTCAGGCCCTCGAGGCCGAACTCCAGGCCGTACCCGGACCTCTTCACCCCGCCGAAGGGCACCCGCGGGTCGATCGCGCCGTGCTTGTTGATCCACGTGGTGCCGGCCTGCAGCCGGGCGGCCACCGCACGGGCCGCCTCCAGGTCGGTGCCCCAGACCGAGGAGCCCAGCCCGACCTCCAGGGCGTTGGCCCAGTCGATGACCTCGTCCAGGTCCGAGTACTTCACGATCGGCAGCGCCGGGCCGAACTGCTCCTGGGCCACCAGGGGGTTGTCGTTGTCGATGTCCGCCACCAGCGTCGTGGGGTAGAAGTACCCGGCCTGGTCCGCCTCCGGGTCCCCGCCGGTCAGGATCCGCGCCCCGGACGCCCGGGCCTGGTCGACCAGCGAGGTGACGATGTCGAACTGGGCCTTGTTCTGCAGCGGGCCGAGCACGTTCTGCTCGTCCATGCCCACGCCCATCGGCATCTTCTGGGCCACGTCCACCAGCGCCTCGCACACCGCCTCGTACTGCGACTCGTGCACGTACAGGCGCTTGAGCGCCGCGCAGGTCTGGCCGGTGTTGATGAACGCCCCCCAGAACAGGCCCTCGGCGATCGCCTCGGGGTCGGCGTCGGGCAGCACGATCCCGGCGTCGTTGCCGCCGAGCTCCAGGGTCAGCCGCTTCAGGGTGTCCGCCGCCGAGCGCATGATCGCCTGGCCGGTGGAGGTCGATCCGGTGAACATCAGCTTGTCGATGTCCTGGTGCGCGGTCAGCGCCGCCCCGAGCTCACCGCCGCCGGGCACCACCTGCAGCACGCCCTCGGGCAGCACCTGGTTCAGCACCGCGGCCAGGCCCAGCACGGACAGCGGGGTGTACTCGCTGGGCTTGAGCACCACGGTGTTGCCCATCCGCAGCGACGGGGCGATCTGCCAGATCGAGATCATCATCGGCCAGTTCCACGGCCCGATCGCCCCGACCACGCCCACCGGTACGTACTCCAGCACCGCCGTGCCGGACTCGTCCTCCACCAGCACCTCGGGCTCGATCTCGAACCCGGCGTTGGCGCGCAGCCACCCGGCGCAGGCCCCGACCTCGAACCGGGCGTTGGGGCCGTTGAGCGGCTTGCCCTGCTCACGGGAGAGCAGCTCGGCCAGTGCCTCCGCGCAGGCCTCCACGGCGTCGGCGGCGCGGTTCAGGTACTCCGAGCGCTCGGCGTGGGACCTCGCCGCCCACTCCGGCTGGGCCTGGCGGGCGATCTCCACGGCGGCGTCCAGGTCCGCCTCGGCATGCTGCGGGGCGCGCCCGACGACGGCCCCGGTGGCCGGGTCCTTCATCGGGACCCCCTGCCCCTCGGGTGCGGAGATGGCGGACAGCAGGTTCTCGTAGGTCGTCAGGTCGGCGGCGGTGGTGGTCTCGGTGGTCATGGGAGGTCCTTTCCTCGGGAGTTCAGGGTCGGTATGCGATGGTGCGGTTCAGGCTGTCGCGGGGTCAGGTCAGTCCAGCTCACCGCCCTGCCCGATGCCGCGGTAGGTCGCCGGCCGCTCGGACCGCAGCCACCAGGCCCACAGGGTGCCGAAGAGGCCGGGCACCAGCACGATGGCCGGCAGCAGCCAGCTCAGGACCGTGACGCCCTCGGCGCCGATCAGGACGTTGAAGTTCACCACGATCAGCACGAAGAGGACGACGAGGCCGATCGCGGCCAGGCCCGGGGCGATGAGCCGGGTCCACACGGAGTACTCACCGGTCAGGCGCCGCAGGTACCCGACCACGGCCATCGAGGCCAGGGCCATCAGCAGCACCAGTCCGAAGGCGCCCATGTTGGTCAGCCAGGTGAACAGGGTCAGCACGGGGAACAGTGGGTCGTCGGAGCCGGCACCGGCCAGACCGAAGACGAGGATGACCACGAGGGCCAGCGCCGACTGGGTCAGGGAGCCGGCCACGGGCGCCCCGGAACGGGCACCGGTGTGCTCCAGCGCGCCGGGCAGGACGCGCTCGCGGCCGAGGGCGAAGAAGTACCGGGCCACGATGTTGTGGAAGGCCACGAGGGCCGCGAACAGGCTGGTGATGAACATCAGGTTGGCCAGCGTCACGAACCACTCCCCCGCGTGCTCGGCCAGGAACACGAACATCAGGTCCGGTCCGAACTCCTGGGAGCGGGCGATGACATTCGAGGCTCCCTCGCCCACCACCATCGCCCACGCGGAGAAGCCGTAGAACAGGGCGATGACCGAGATGGCGATCAGCGTGGCGATCCCGGCGGTGCGCTTGGGGTCCTTGACCTCCTCGTTGTAGATCGCCCCGGACTCGAAGCCCATGAAGGCGGCGATCGAGAACGCCAGGGCGGCGCCGACGCCGGAGGCGAACAGCTGGTCCGGGACCAGTCCGTCGGCGGTGACGCCCTCGGGAGCCGTGCCGAGGGCCAGCACGTCGTAGACGATGACCACGAGGAATTCGGCGGCCACCACGATGCCCAGGACCTTGGCGGAGAGGTCCACCCGGTTGACGCCCATCACGCCCACGACCACCCAGGCGGCCAGGGCGCACACCCACCACGGTAGCGAGATCCCGGCCGTGCCCTCCAGGAAGGAGGACAGGGCGAAGCCGAACAACCCGGCGATGCCGATCTGCATGCAGTTGTAGGCGACCACCGCCACCAGCGAGGCCCCCACGCCCACGGGCTTGCCCAGGCCCTTGGCGATGTAGGCGTAGAAGGCACCGGCGTTGTGCACGTGGCTGCTCATCGCGGCGTAACCGATGGAGAACAGCACCAGCACGACGCCGAGCACCAGGAAGGACAACGGGATCCCGACCAGCGAGGTGACCGCGAAGTTGCTGGGCACGCCGCCGGCCATGACCGTCAGCGGCGCCGAGGCGGCGATGATCATGAAGACCAGCGCCGGGATGCCGATCCGGCGGGCGCCGAGGCGGCCGTCGTCGGCCGGCTGCGTCTCGGGACCGGGGTGCACGGAGTCCCCGTGCTTCCGGGTGGTGGTGGACTGGGACATGTCGTCTCCTGGGGTCATCCGGGGGGATCCGGAACGGGTGCCGGGGCTGATGAGACATCAGCGAGGATGGTCACCCAGCATGCCGTGCCGCACGCGCCGGGTCTTGGCCGTGGGGGCAGGACACTTGACGATTCGTGCACGGCGCGGCCGTGGTGAGGGTCCCGACGGCGGCCCGGCCGCGGGCGCGACAGGCACCGGTCGCGGGCTTGGCCGTCACCGGCTGCGGGCCGGACGGCACTGGTTGCGGTCGTCAGGGTCGACTCCGGCCGGTTCAGAGGTGGTCGCGGCGGTACTGGGCCGGGGACTGGCCGAACTCGGCGCGGAACACCCGCGAGAAGTGCGCCGGGTCCGCGAGGCCCCAGCGGGCGCCGACGGCTGCCACGGGCACGTCCCGGTGCAGCGGGTCCTGCAGGTCCCGGCGGCACTGTTCCAGCCGCCGTTCCCTGATCCACCGGGCCACCGTGTGGTCGGTGGTGGCGAAGAGCTGATGCAGGGCCCGGGTGGAGATGTAGTGCGCCGCCGCGATCATGTCCGGTCCCAGGTCCGGGTTGGCCAGCTGGGACTCGATGAAGTGGTGGATCCGGCGCAGCAGTCGCGACTGCTGGGTGCTGTCCGCCTCCTGACGCGAGTAGAGCTCGTCCGCCATCACGGTGGCCAGCAGGTCCACGACGTTGAGGGCCAGCCGGTGACCGATCGGCCCGTCCAGGGTCGGCAGCATCGCACCGATCTGCGTGATGAAGGGGGCGACGGCCTGCCCGAGCCGGTGGCCGGCGCCCATCGTGGTCGCCGTGAGCTCCCGGACGTCATCGGTGGACAGGCCGGCGAGCTGGCGGGGGAACATCAGCACGAGGGTCGAGAACTCCTCGTCGAACGACAGCGAGTAGGGACGCTCGGTGTCGTAGATCGCCAGGTCCCCCGGCTGCAGCAGGGTCTCGCGCCCGTCCTGGACCAGAAGCCCGTGACCGCTGACCTGTAGGTTGAGCTTGTAGTACCCCGGCCCGGCCTGGCCGATCAGGTCCGGAGTGCGGAGTACGGCATGGGACCCGGCCTGGACGCGCATGATCGCCAGTTCCCGCAGGTGCCTGCCGGCGAGGTGCCCCGTGAACGGGCCCGGGCGCACCTGTTCGGCGGCGAGCGGCACGAACGACTCGGAGACGAGCCGGCGCCACTGGACGAAGTCCGAGGCGGTGTCCTGCTGGTACATGGTGATCCTCCTGGAGAGACGAGCGGGGCACCCGGGCGGGCCGGGGCCGGCTCCGGTGGCTGACCACGCCATCGGGGGTGTGGCGCAGGTCACCGTGAGGACCACTGTAGGCGGCAGGACGGCGCCCGTCACGGTTTTCTCTCCACTGGGAGGAAAACCTCAGGCGCCGGTGCACCCGGGGCGCTGCGGTGACAACCGGAGATCAGTGCCGGGCGCGTGGAGTCAGCGCCGGGCGCGTGGAGTCAGCGCCGGGCGCGTGGGGTCAGCGCCGCGCGCGCAACCGCTCCAGCTGGGCCGCCAGTTGCCGCTCGAGGTCGGCGGGCGCGGTCGCCGACCGGTCGATGACGGCGGAGATCTGGCTACCGAGGAGGAAGTTCAGCAGCACGTCGCCGACCCCGGGGATGTCCACGCCCGGCTCCAGCTCGCCGGTTGCGCGCGCCTGCTCCATCCAGCCGGTCATGGACCGCCGCCACTGCGCCATCGAGGCGTTGTTGAGGTCCGCTCCGCGCGGATCGTGGGCGGCCTCCTGCCAGAAGGAGATCACCACGCGGGCCTCGTCCAGCCGCTCGGCGTCCAGGGGCAGCACCTCGCGACAGAAGGCCTCCAGCGCCGCCAGCCCGCCCAGGTCGCGGGTCGCCACCTCGACGCGACGGTTCGTCCGGTCGAAGACGAAGGCGTAGGTCGCCTCGATCAGCTCGCCCTTGGTGGGGAAGTAGGGCTTGAGGGCGCCGTTGGCGAAACCGGCCTCGGCCGCGATCTGGCGCATGGTGGCCCCGGAGAGGCCATGCCGGGCGATGATCCGCCACGTGGCCTCGACCAGCTCCTGCCGGCGCTGCCCGTGGTCTACCACCTTCGGCATCGCCATCCCCCTCTCCCGCGCCCCGCAGCGCGCCGCGGGACCGGCCCGCCGTCGTCGGGATCATTGTGCCACCGCGCCGCTCCCGCCCGGGGCGCGATCTCGGCGACGACACACCCCTTGCCCTCGGGGCCATCCCGAGCTTATTCTCTACAACTGTAGATGGAAACGTGACGCACTTCACTGTGACGTCGACCCCAGGCTCTCCTCCCCGAAAGGTCCGGACATGACCACCACCAATTCCGGTACTCGCGACGACACCGTGCTCTCCGCGGACTCCGCCCCCGGCGCCTACGCCCTGCAGACGCCCGAGGAGATCGCGATCGTGCGCGAGGTCCTCGCCGAGGCCGGGCTCTTCTCCGAGTCCATGCGCATGGGGTACCTCGGCCTCCTCGACCCGGCCCGCGGCACTCCCGCCGACGCCCCGGTCGACCGCCGCTTCCGCGTCTTCCTGCTGAACACCGAGCACGGCCGCTCCCACGACGTCGTCGTCTCCGCCACGCACCGCCGGGTGGAGTCGGACACGGTGCTGGACACCGAGGCCAGTGGCGAGCTGCCCGTGCTGGAGGAGGAGTTCGAGGTCGTGGAGTCGGTGCTCGCCGAGGACCCGCGGTGGCTCGAGGCGCTGGACAAGCGCGGGATCCCGGTCGAGGAGGTCCGCGTGGCCCCGCTGTCCGCCGGCGTGTTCGAGTACCCGGAGGAGAGGGGCCGGCGCATCCTGCGCGGGCTGGCCTTCCACCAGCAGCACGAGACCGATTCCGCCTGGGCCCACCCGATCGACGGCCTGGTCGCCTACGTGGACGTGGCCGCCCGGAGCGTCGACCAGGTGATCGACCTCGGCGTGATGCCGGTGCCGGCCGAGCACGGAAACTACACCGACCCGGAGCTGACCGGTCCGATCCGCACCACCCAGAAGCCGATCGAGATCACCCAGCCCGAGGGCCCGTCCTTCACCGTGACCGGGGGCAACCACGTGGAGTGGGAGAAGTGGTCCCTGGACGTCGGCTTCGACATGCGCGAGGGCCTGGTGCTGCACAACATCTCCTTCCAGGACGGCGAGCGCACCCGCCGGATCCTGGACCGGGCCGTGATCGCGGAGATGGTGGTGCCCTACGGCGATCCCTCCCCCGTGCGGTCCTGGCAGAACTACTTCGACACCGGCGAGTACCTCGTGGGCCAGTGGGCCAACTCGCTGGAGCTGGGCTGCGACTGCCTGGGCGACATCACCTACCTCTCCCCCTGGGTCGTCAACAACGTGGGTGAGCCGCGGCAGGTGAAGAACGGCATCTGCATGCACGAGGAGGACTGGTCCATCCTGTCCAAGCACACCGACCTGTGGTCCGGGATCGCCTACACGCGGCGCAACCGGCGCCTGGTGATCTCGTTCTTCACCACGGTCGGCAACTACGACTACGGCTTCTACTGGTACCTCTACCTGGACGGCACCATCGAGTTCGAGGCCAAGGCCACCGGCATCGTCTTCACCTCCGCGGTGCCGGACGGGCCCACCGACTTCGCCTCGGAGATGGCCCCTGGTCTCGGTGCCCCCTTCCACCAGCACCTGTTCTCCGCCCGCCTCGACTTCGCCCTCGACGGCGGCGCCTGCCGGGTCGAGGAGGAGGACGCGGTGCGCCTGCCGATCTCGGAGGACAACCCCCGCGGCAACGCCTTCACCCGCAAGCGCACCGTGCTGGCGACCGAGCAGCAGGCCCAGCGGGACGCCGACCAGTCCGTGGGCCGCACCTGGGTGGTCTCCAGCACCGAGTCCACCAACCGGCTCGGCCAGCCGGTGGCGTACAAGCTGCACCCCGAGGGGACGCCCACGCTGCTGGCGGCGGAGGGGTCCTCCATCCACCGCCGGGCCACCTTCGCCTCCAAGGCCCTGTGGGTCTCCCCGTACCACCAGGACGAGCGCTACCCCACCGGTGACTTCCCGAACCAGCACGCTGGCGACGGCGGCCTGCCGGACTGGACGCAGGCCGACCGGACCGTGGACGGCGAGGAGCTGGTCGTGTGGCACACCTTCGGGCTGACCCACTTCCCGCGCCCGGAGGACTGGCCGATCATGCCCGTGGACCACGTCGGTTTCCGTCTGCGGCCCGAGGGGTTCTTCGACCGCTCCCCCGTCCTGGACGTCCCTGCTCCTCGATCCGGCCACTGCTGCACCCCGGGTGAGGGCGGCACCGAGGCCCCGGCCGGAGAAGGTCATGGCTGCTGTAGCGGCCACTGAGACCACCGCATCCGGCCGGGCCGGCGGACCGGGGCGGCGGCACCGCACTCCCGCGATGCCGCACCGAAGGGTCCATACACCGGGTCCCGCCGGGGTCGCCCTGCCGCCGGGCGCGGACCGGACCGGTGTCCCCTCGCGCCTGGCGGGGCCGGTGACCCTGGCGGGCCCGGCCACCCTGGTGGCGGCCGGCCTGGCCGCGGCCTCCGTGCCGCTGCACGGCTGGATGCTGGTGGCCCACTCCCACGGCGTGGTCCTGTCCCTGCTGATGGGCGCCATGGCCCTGTGGTGCCTGTGGTGCGCGGTCGGCGCGGTCCGCCGGGGTGACACCCGGACGGCGGGCACGGCCTGTCACCGGATCCGGGCGCTGCGGCACCTCTGGGTGATGGCCGGGGTGATGGCCCTGCTGCACGTGGTGCTGCTGACCGGGGCGCTCGGTGGCGGCCACCACGGAGCCCACGGAGCGGGCGCCGGCACCGCGACGCCCGCCACGACGGGTTTCACGGCGACGGCGGTCGTCGAGCCTGGGGCCGGCGCGGGAACGTCGCTCATGCTGGCCATCGTCGCCCTGGAGGTCGCGGTCTGCTTCGCCTGCGCCCTGGCCCTGCGGACCCGCCGCCCGGGCGGCCCCCGTCCCGGCACCGCCGCAACCCGGCCGTGAGCCGACAGTGGCCCGAGCGTGACCCGCTGAGCGTCACCCGAGAGTCACCCGCCGACCGTCACCTCACCTGCTGACTCCATGAACCACACGATGAAGGGAACGCACATGTCCTCACCCTCACCCTCCCCCTTCCCCTCCCCCTCCGGCGATTCGACGCCGGGTGGCGCGCCCGCCCGGGAACCGGCCGGGCCGGCGTCGGGCTCCGACGGACCGCTGGTGCTGACCGGATCCCGCATCTTCACCGCCGACCGCGACCACCCCTGGGTGGAGGCCCTGGCCGTGGCCGGGGGGCGCATCCTCGTGGCCGGCTCGCTGGCCGAGGCCCGGCAAGCGGCGGGACCGGACGCCGAACTCGTCGACCTGCAGGGCGCGCTCGTGATGCCGGGCTTCTGCGACGTGCACATCCACCTCGGCCTCGGCGGCCGCCAGCTCGCCTGGGAACTGCCGGTGCTTCCGACGGACACCGTCGAGGGGATCCTCGCCAAGGTGCGGGAGTGGAGCACCGCCCTGCAGCCGGACGACTGGGTCGTCGGTGGGATCGTGGGGTCCACCGTGATGGACACCCTCACCGACGTCGGGATGCTGGCGGCCCTGGACGAGGCCTCGGGCGGGCGCCCGGTGATGCTGCGGGACGACTCCATGCACAACCGGTGGGTGAACTCGCGGGCCTTGGAGCTGATGGGGGTCGGCCCGGACACGCCCGATCCCCAGGACGGCACCTATGTCCGTGACCACGAGGGCCGGCTGACCGGTGTGCTGTGGGAGATGGCCTCCCAGGTGGCCGAGGCGACGGTGGCCGACAGCATCCAGGACCTGGACGCCTACCTCCGCCGCGCCCTGCAGGAGGGCCTGCGCGCGGCGCACTCCTTCGGCATCACCTCGGTGCAGGAGGCGGCCACGATGGAACCCACCCTCCGGGCGCTGCACCAGATGGACACCGCAGGTGAACTGACCGCGTGGGTGGTGGCCTCCATGCCGGCCCAGCAGTTCCTGGAACCCGGAGCCGTGGGACCGGAGCTGTTCGAGGCCGCCGAGCAGTACCGCAGCACCCACGTCCGTCCCGACTTCGCCAAGTACGTCCTGGACGGGGTCCCGATGACCCGCACCTCGGCCATGCTGGGCCCCTACCGCTGCTGCGCCGACCATCACTCCCCCGAGGACCGCGGGCACCTGATCTGGGATCCCGAGGAGCTCCGCGCTTCGCTGGCGGACACCGTCGGGCGGGGCCTCAGCGCCAAGCTGCACGCCACCGGCGACGCCGCCGTGCGGATCGTCCTCGACGCCGTGGAGCACGTCCGCCGCACCCACGGCGGGCAGCCGCGGTTCCACGTGGCGCACGCCGAGTACATCGCGCACGAGGACCTGCCCCGGTTCGCCGAGCTGGACGTCGTGGCGGACGCGTCCCCCTACATCTGGTACCCCTCGGTCATCCAGTCCTCCATCTCCCAGCAGGTCAGCGAGGAGGTGTTCGAGCAGAGCTGGCCGATGCGGGATCTCGTGGATTCCGGGGCCGTGGTGGCGGCCGGTTCGGACTGGCCGTGCGCCCTGCCCAGCCCGGACCCCTGGGTGGGGCTGCAGACCATGGTCACGCGCCGCAGCCCGGACGGGTCCATGCCCGGTGCCCTGAACGCCGACCAGGCCCTGACCGTGGAGGAGGCCGTGGCCGCGTTCACCCGGGAACCGGCCCGTGCCATGGGCCTGGGTGACGTGACGGGCAGGCTCGCCCGGGGCCTGGCGGCCGACTTCATCGTGGTGGACCAGGACGTGTTCACGGTGGATCCGGAGGACATCCACCGGACCCGGGTGCTGCAGACCTGGTTCGCGGGGCGTCCCGTCCACACCGCCGCGCAGGACGAGGAGCCCGTCGCGGCCGGCGCACCCCGCGACTGAGACTCACCGGATCCGGCCCGGTGGCTGGTCCTGTCCCTGTGGGTGGCGCCGGGAGGGACGATTCCAGCCACCGGACGACGGCGGCGCCGCACCTGCGTAGGTGCGGCGGCGCCGCACCTGCGTAGGTGCGGCGCCGCCGTCGTGGGTGGGCCAAGGGGGTAACCCGGGAGTGCCGGTTCAGAACGGGGTGACGCCGGTGATCGCCGCGGCGGCCTTCTCCCCGATCAGCACGGAGGGGGCGTTGGTGTTGCCGGTCGTCACCCGGGGCATGATCGAGGCGTCCGCCACCCGCAGCCCCCGCAGGCCGTGCACCCGGAAGGTCTCGGGATCCACCACGGACTGTGCCCCGGTGCCCATCGCGCACGTGCCGACCTGGTGGTGGTAGGTCGTGGTGGTGTTGCGGATGTACGCGATCAGCTCATCGTCCGAGTCACCCACGGCCGGGCCGGGGAAGACCTCCTGCGCGCCGAGCTCCTGCAGGGCGGGCCGGGCCGCGATGGACCGGCACTGGCGCAGCGAGAACAGCATCGCTTCCAGGTCCTCGGGTGCGGTGTACGCGCCCAGGTCGATGCGCACCGGGTCCTCCGCCTCGGGCCCGGACAGCGTCAGGCTGCCCCGGGAGGCCGGCCGCACGATCCCCGCCAGCAGGGAGAACCCCTCCTCGGGCCCCTCCATGAGCTCGCCGGCGGTGTTGGTGTACATGGGCACCGAGAAGAAGATCGGCTGGGTGTCCGGCACGTCCATCACCGGTGAGGACTTGGCCCAGTAGTGCACCTGGGCCACCGCCACCTCGGGCGCCGGCTGGGGCTGTTCGGTGGTGCAGACCACCGGCACCAGCAGGTGGTCGTGCAGGTTGCGCCCGACGCCGGGCAGGTCCAGCACCACGTCCACGCCCACCTCGCGCAGGTGCTCGGCGGGGCCCACGCCGGAGCGCAGGAGCAGTTCCGGCGAGCCGATCACCCCGCCGGTGAGGACCACCTCCCCCGCCTCGACCGTGAACCGCTCCTGCCCGCGCGCGAACTCCGCACCCGTCACCGCGCCGTCCTGGATGAGCAGTCGCCGGGCGTGAGCGCCCGTGACGAGGGTGAGCCTCGGATGGTCGGCGATCGGCTTGAGGTAGGCCCGCCAGGTGTTGAAGCGCTTGTGGTCCCGCAGGTTCAGCTGCATCCACCCCACGCCCTCCACCGAGCCGGCGTTGTAGTCGGCGTTCCGGGGCACGCCCTCCTGGACGGTGGCGTCGTGCATGGCCTGCTGGACGGGGTGGCGCGGGTAGTCCGTGGTGACGTCCAGCGGGCCGTCCTGGCCGCGGACCCCGGGCTCGCCGTCCGCGTAGGCCTCGATGGCCCGGAAGTACGGGAGCACCTCGTCCCAGGACCAGCCGGTGCAGCCGTCCTGGGCCCAGCCGTCGAAGTCGGCCCGGTCGCCCCGGACCCAGATGGTCGCGTTCAGGGCGTGCGAACCGCCGAGCACCTTGCCCCGGGGGAGGTGGACGCGGCGATCGTTGAGTTCGGGCTGGGGCTCGGTGAAGTAGTTCCAGTCCACGTCCGAGCCCCACAGGTAGCCCAGCCGGGAGACGTCGTCGATGTCCGGGTTGATGTCGTGGTCTCCCGCCTCCGCGAGGGTGACCGTGTGCCCGGCGTCCAGGAGCCGGCGGGCGATGACGCAACCGGCGGAACCGGCTCCGATCACCAGGAAGTCAGTGGGTTCTGTGGGGGTGGTCTCGGGCATCGAGGCGCTCCGTTCCGGGTCGGTCAGTGCTCTTGGCCGTGCCCCGGGCAGGCCACTGCGGCACCGCCCGGGACACGGTGATAGGCGTCACCGTAGGCAGGCCCGGGGCCACGTCGATTGCCTTTCCGCGCGTAGTCCATGACGATCCGCGCACGAACGACGCCGCCGTCGGAGGGGATGACGCCGGGGGCCGGAAGGCCTCGGACGCATCAGGTGTGGGATTCGTCGGCCAAGGATGCCCTCATGGCCGACGAATCCCACTCCTGATGTCAGGCGGCGGGGTTCAGGGACGATCCCCCGCGGCCGGTCCGGCCATTCAGAGGCGCTTGACGCCGATGGTGTGGGCGGTGGTGAACTCCTCGATGGCCCATTCACCGTTGAACCGGCCCAGCCCGGAGTTGCGCTCGCCGCCGAAGGCCACGTGGGCCTCGTCCTGGACGGTCATCTCGTTGACGAACGTCATCCCGGCCTTGACCCGCTGGGCGAACCGCACCCCGCGGTCCAGGTCCTGGGTGAACACCGCCGAGGACAACCCGTAGACGTGGTCATTGGCCAGCTGAAGGGCGTGGTCCTCGTCCTCGGCCTTGAGCACCGCGACCATGGGGCCGAAGATCTCCTCGCGGGCGATCTCCATCTCCGGGCTCACGTCGGTGAACACGTGCGGGGGCACGACGCGGCCGGTGATCTCGCCCTCGACCGCGACCGTCGCCCCCGCCGCACGGGCCCCGTCGATCTTCTTCTTGAGTCCCTCGAGCTGGGAGTCGTTGACCACCGGGCCGACCAGGGTGCCCTCGGCGGCCGGGTCCCCGAACTTCACCGACTGGGCCGCGGCGGTGAACTTGGCCACGAACTCGTCATAGACCGGGGCCTGGACGATGATCCGGTTCACGGACATGCAGATCTGGCCCGAGTGCAGGAAAGTACCAGGAATGGCCTGGCCGACGGCGGCGTCCAGGTCCGCGTCGTCCAGCACCACCAGCGGGGCGTTGCCACCCAGTTCCAGGGAGACCTTCTTCAGGTGCTCCCCACTGGTGGCCACGGTGCCCACGTTCTGGCCCACCGGGGTGGACCCGGTGAAGGAGATCAACCGCGGCACCGGGTGCGCCACGAACGCGTCCCCGATCTCCGAACCGGCACCCACCACCACCGAGAGCACTCCGGCCGGCAGCCCGGCCTCCTCGAAGACCCTGGCCAGCAGCAACCCGCCGGTCACCGGGGTGTCCGAGGCCGGCTTGATCACCACGGCGTTGCCCACCGCCAGGGCCGGGGCCACCGAGCGCTGGGACAGGTGCAGCGGGAAGTTCCACGGGCTGATCACCCCCACCACCCCCACGGGCTTGCGGTAGACCCGCATCTCCCGGTCCGGGGTGTTCGAGGGATGAATGGTCCCGTGCACCCGGGTCGGGAACGAGGCGGACTCGGCCGTGATGCCCGCGGCCAGGGACACCTCGATGTTGGCCTTGAGCATGGTCGCCCCGCCCTCGGCGACCAGCCAGGACACGATCTCCTCGCGGCGCTCCTCCAGGATCTCCCCGGCCCGGCGGATGATCCTGGCCCGCTCGCCCGGGGCCATCGCGGCCCAGCCGGGCTGGGCGGCCTCGGCCGCACGGTAGGCCTCGTCCAGGTCCTCTCCCGAGGCCTGCCGGATCCGCGCCACCACCTGGTCGTTGAACGGGTTGGTGTCCGTGTTCACCTTCTCCGAATGCCCCGCCCGCCACTCACCGGCGATGAACTGGGTGTCCACCGGCTGCCCGGCGAACGTGGCGGTCGTGGTCTCTGCAGTCACAGTCATGAAACTCTCTCCTTCGAGGAAACGCCGACGCCGGGGGAAGACGCCGTGATTGATGGTCTATCAGAGAACGCTGGCGGGAACCTGCATATCGACGACCACCACTCAGTCCCCGGCCAGGTAGTCCAACACGGCCCGCGCCACCCCCTCGGGGTTCTCGAGCGCGAGATCGTGGCCGGCGCCGGCGATCGTGCCCAGCCGGGCGTCCCCGAGGCGCCGCGCCATCTCCCCGGACAGTTCCGGTGACAGCTCGAGGCTGTGCTCACCGCGCAGCAGCAGCACCGGGCAGGAGATCGCGTCGATGGCGTCCCACAGCACGGCCGGGTCCACGCTGTCGAGCGAGCCGACCAGCCCCCGGGCGTCGAAGCGCCAGCGGTACCGGCCGTCGTCGCCTCGCACCAGGCTCTGCTCGACCGACCGGCGGACGAGGTCGGGACGGGCCCGGGGACCACCGGAGCGCAGGGCGAGCGCCTCGGCCACGGTGCCGTGGGACGCGGCTCCGAGCTCCTGCAGGTACTCGCGCAACCAGGCCTGGAGCTGGCCGTCGGCGGTCTTCGGCGCGGTGTCGGCGATGACCAGCCTCCCGAACAGGTCGGGCCGCCGCGCCGCGGCCAGCAGGGCCACGGTGGCTCCCATCGAGTGCCCGATCACGACGGGGCGGTCCAGGCCGACCGCCTCCAGCCACGCGATCAGGTCCTCGGCCATGGTGGACCGTGCGTAGTCCCCGGCCCAGTCGCTCAGTCCGTGCCCGCGCTGGTCCAGCACCCAGACCTGGTGGGTCACCGCCAGTTCCGCCACGGCCGGGTCCCACTCCCGGGCATGGCCCAGGAGTCCGTGGAGCATCACGAGCGGAGTGCCGCCGGGGCGGCCGACCACGCGGTAGTGCAGCCTCAGCCCCCGCACCTCGGCCCAGCGCGACCCGTCCGGGAACTCGTCCACAGGCTCCGTCCCAGCCGTCCCGCTCCCAGCCGTGCGCCTCCACGGCCACCCGAACCTCGATCTCTTCGCCATGTCCACAGCATGGCCGATCCCACGCGTGAAGCAGTCAGCATGTCGGCGTCGCGGCGCGTGGGAGAATATGGGCCATGCCTGAGTCCTCCACGCCGCAGTCCGCCTCCGCCACCGGTTCCGCCGCGGGTTCGCCCGCAGCGTCGGCCGCCGCCCCCGCGTCGCAGGGCCCGACGCCGGCCCGCCAGTCCCTGGCCGACGCCGGCATCCCGCTGGGCCCGCTCGACGGACGGTACCGCGCCGCCGTCGCGCCGCTGGCGGACCACCTGTCCGAGGCCGCGCTGAACCGCAACCGCATCCACGTGGAGGTGGAGTGGTTCATCCACCTGGCCAACCGCCAGGTCCTGCCCGGACTGTCCCCGCTGACGCCGGAGCAGGAGGCGGGACTGCGGGCCGTCGTCACGGACTTCGGCCCCGAGGGCGTGGACGAGCTGGGCTCGATCGAGGCCAAGACCGTGCACGACGTCAAGGCCGTGGAGTACTACATCGGCCGCCGGCTCGAGGGCCTCAGGCTGGCCCATCTGACGCCGCTGGTGCACTTCGCCTGCACCTCCGAGGACATCAACAACCTCTCCTACGCCGTGGGCGTGCGCGACGCGGTGCTGGACGTCTGGCTCCCGGGTGCCCGCACCGCCGTCGGGACCATCCGCGAGCTGGCCGCGAGCGCGGCGGGCGTGCCCATGCTCTCCCGCACCCACGGCCAGCCGGCCACGCCCACCACGCTGGGCAAGGAGATGGCCGTGTTCGTGTTCCGGCTGGAGCGGCAGCTGCGGCGGATCGAGCAGCAGGAGTACCTGGGCAAGATCAACGGCGCCACCGGCACCTACGCCGCACACCTGGCCGCCGCGCCGGGCGCCGACTGGCAGGAGGTCTCCCGCACGTTCGTGGAGCACCTCGGACTGACCTGGAACCCGCTGACCACCCAGATCGAGTCGCACGACTGGCAGGCGGAACTGTACGCGGACGTCGCCCGGTTCAACCGGATCCTGCACGGGTTCTGCGTGGACGTGTGGAGCTACATCTCGATCGGCTACTTCGCCCAGATCCCGGTGGCCGGCGCCACCGGTTCCTCGACGATGCCGCACAAGGTCAACCCGATCCGCTTCGAGAACGCCGAGGCCAATCTCGAGCTCTCCAACGCGCTGCTGGACTCCCTGGGCGCGACCCTGGTGGAGTCCCGCTGGCAGCGCGACCTCACCGACTCCACCTCGCAGCGCAACATCGGGGTGGCCCTGGGCCACTCGGTGCTGGCCCTGTCCAACGTCACCAAGGGCATGAAGCAGCTCAAGGTCGCCGAGCAGGTGCTCGCCGGGGACCTGGACGAGAACTGGGAGGTGCTCGGCGAGGCCGTGCAGACCGTGATGCGCGCCCAGGCGATCGCCGGTGTCGAGGGCATGGACAACCCCTACGAGCGGCTCAAGGACCTCACCCGCGGCCAGCGGGTGGACGGGGCGCGGATGCGCGAGTTCGTGGCCGGCCTGGGCCTGGGGCCCGACGCCGAGGCCCGCCTGATGGCGCTCACCCCCGCCTCCTACACCGGGCTGGCCGAGGAGCTGGCGCAGGGCGTCTGAGCCCGCGCCGGGGACAGCGATGATCACGCTGACGCTGTGGCGGGCGGGCGTGGAACCGGAGATCCCGTCACCCTCGAACGAGCTGGACCCGCTGGTCGAGCAGCTGGAGTCCGCGCTGCCCACCCTGCTGCTGGTCCTGGACCTGCTCGGGGTGTTCTTCTTCGCGGTGTCCGGGTCCCTGCTGGCGGCCCGGCGCCACTTCGACATCATCGGGTCGGTGTTCCTGGCGTTCTTCGCCGGCCTGGGCGGCGGCGTGGTGCGGGACCTCATCATCAACGAGGGCGTGCCGAACTCCTTCTCCAACCCGCTCTACCTGCTCCCGCCGCTGCTCGCCGCGGGCCTGGTCTACGTCCGCTTCATCCGGCAGGACCGGATGCGCCGCGGCCTGCTGGTGTTCGACGCCGCCGGACTCGCCCTGTTCTGCGTCACCGGCACCCGGACCGCGCTGGCGGCCGGGATCACCCCGGTCATGGCGATCGTGCTGGGCGTGACCACCGCCGTGGTCGGTGGGTTGCTGCGCGACGTCACGGCCAACGAGGTGCCCGAGATCTTCAACCCGCGGGGTCTCTACGCGGTGCCTGCGCTGTTCGGGGCCGCGCTGACCGCGCTGCTGTGGTGGCTGCATTGGTTCAACTGGCTGTCGCTGGCCCTGATCATGGTCGCCGTGTTCGCCGTCCGGGTCGCGTCCCTGCGCCGCCGATGGAGTGCGCCCTATGCGGACCGGGGCATCAAGGCCGCCGACTGAGCCCCACCTCTATACCTATCGCCATAGTTATATTAGTGTCGGTTCCAGCAGTGTGATCGAGACCACCGTCGGGGCGCCACCATCGGGCCCGCCGACCCGAGAACCGCCGAGGAAATGCCATGAACGCCACCCCCGCCACCGGCCGCCAGACCGTCATGACCGAGCCCTCGCTGGAGATGACCGGCAAGGACAAGGACATCGAGTCCCTGCGCGATGCCGCCTCCGTCATCCCGCAGGGCACCCGCATCAACGTCACCTTCCTCGGCAACGAGGACCTGTCCATGCGCGTCAAGGCCTCCACCGCCGCCCGGGACCTCGGCTTCGTCCCGGTCCCCCACATCTCGGCCCGCCGGCTGACCTCGCAGACGGAGCTCGTCGAGTTCCTCACCGCGCTGCGGGAGCAGGTCGGCACCACCCACGCCTTCGCCGTCGGCGGGGACCCGTCCGAGCCGATGGGGCCGTACGCCTCCTCGCTCGAGGTCATCGAGTCCGGCCTGTTCAAGGAGCACGGGTTCACGGACATCTCGATCGCCGGCTACCCCGAGGGCCACCCGGACATCACCGACGCCCAGCTCTGGGACGCCCTCGAGCGCAAGAACGCCTCCCTGCAGGAGCAGGGCCTCAACGGCACGATCCTCACCCAGTTCGGCTTCGACGTGGACCCGATCGTGCACTGGATCGAGGAGGTCCGCCGCCGCGGCATCCAGCTGCCGATCCGCGTGGGCGTGCCCGGCCCCGCCGGCATCAAGCGCCTGCTGACCTACGCCAGCCGCTTCGGCGTCTCCACCTCCGCCGGCATCGCCAAGAAGTACGGCTTCTCCCTGACCAACCTGCTCGGCACCGCCGGTCCCGACAAGCTGATCTCCGCCCTGGACGCGGCCATGACCGAGGACCACGGCGACGTGAAGCTGCACTTCTACACCTTCGGTGGCATGCGCGCGACCGCCGAGTGGATCGAGGAGTACCAGCGCAAGCACTGACCCCCTCCCCATCGCCGCCAAACCGCGCTGCCGTCGTCGGGATCCCGGCGGCGGCAGCCCTGCGTGGCGAGGGACTTCGGCAGCGCTGTGTGGCGGGGGGGTGCGGGGCCAGGGGTCGCAGCCACTCCGTGAGGACTGCGGTGGCGGCCGCGAGGACACAGACACGCGCGGTCGCCTCCGTAGAGTGGAGGACATGAGTCGTCCCCGGCCTGCGCGCGCCCTGTCCGCCCCGACGGCGGCACTCGCCCTCGCGGCCCTGCTCACCGGGTGCGGCGGTCCGGGAGCCACGGAGGAGGTGGTCGGGACGTCCACCCCGACGCCCGCCGTCTCCGCGGTGGAGACGAGCATCTTCGAACTGTCCCCGGGCCAGTGCTACGACCGGCCGACCGCGGACGGCCTCTACGCGGTCGCGGTGGTGCCCTGCACCGTGGCCCATGACCTCGAGGCCTACGCCCTGTTCCAGCTCGACGAGCCGTCCTGGCCGGGCGACGAGCGGGTGCACGGGCTTGCCGACGCCGGCTGCCGCGCGGAGTTCACCGCCTTCACGGGCACGGCCCCGGAGGACTCCGATCTCGGGTACACCATGTACACCCCGTCCTCGGGGTCCTGGTCCGAGGGCGACCGCCAGGTGCTGTGCGCCCTCCAGCTCAACAGCGGTGGCCGGTTGATCGGCTCCCAGGCCGGTGACAACGCTCGAGGCTGAGGCCCAAACGCCCCGCGTCACGGGCAGCGGTCATCACGTGCGCCAATCATCACGACCGCTAATAATCCCAGGCGCTAATCATCCTCGGATGGACGAATCAGGCCGGGAGGACCTCGGGAGATGTCCATTCTGGCCTGACATTTCGGTAGCCCATCACCTGACATTCCGGTCACCTCCGCCGAGGCACACCCGCTCGCCGCAACTTCGCCTCCAGTCTGGCCGGGTTGCGCAGGTCTTCCGCCAACCACCGCACCATGCGCAGCCCCCGGTCGCAGATGGCATCCTCACGGCGCCTCTCTTCGGCGATGACCTGCTCCGCGGAGAGCCCGGAGTAACTGCGCCGGCCCAGATACTTCGCCAGGCCGTCGAACTCCCCCACCGTGCCGGCGCCCTCCCACCAGAAGTCCGTGATGCCCAGCAGCGCGCCGTTCTCGTCGTGCACCCGATGCTGCATGTCCGGCAGGGCGAATCCGAGGTCGCGGATCACCACTCGGCTGACGGATTCTCCCGGCGACTCGGTCTCACCCGTGGCGAATCGTGCGCGAGTCAACATCCGCTCCCTCGCGGCCGCCGAGGTGCAGAGCTCCTGCAGGCCCAGGATTTCCTCCCTGGACCAGGGCGTCGGCGTGGACGCCCTCGTGTTCTTGAGTCCGGCAGGCCGGCCGGCCAGGAGGGCGTCCAGCACCGTGGCGGCCTCCGCGGGGTCCATGCGGGGGACGGTGTCGGCCAGCGCCCGGTCCAGGGACTCGACCCGGAGGGAGACTCCGGCCAGCACCAGCTTCTCGGAGGGTGTGCCACCCCGGTCCACGTCCCGG
Source organism: Citricoccus sp. (assembly GCF_035445025.1). Classification (NCBI taxonomy): domain Bacteria; kingdom Bacillati; phylum Actinomycetota; class Actinomycetes; order Micrococcales; family Micrococcaceae; genus Citricoccus; species Citricoccus sp. The sequence continues at coordinate 21,859 of NZ_DAOMPX010000036.1, forward strand.
AGTGATCGCCACGCCTGCGGCCACATCCGGTGCCGCTCCGCGAACGGCGCGTGCTGGGCGCCGGGCATGCGAGCCGGCCTCCTGGCTCCCGTCGATCCGGCGCGGGCCGTCCGGACACTGACCTCTCGCGGTAACGACCACAGGCTGATCCCGTGGAGGGCCAGCGCCGTCTCCCGGCAGAACACCGCGTCACCCGCCCGCCGGGAGGCGGCGATGGCGAGCACGGTGGCCATGTACCGGCTCATCGGAAAGGCGTCGTTCCATCCCGCGCGCTCGGCGTAGGCACCCGGACGGATCCGGATGAGGTCACCACGCTCCACGGCCCTCGACAGTCGTCGGGGGTCCTGCGCAGAGGCGCCCGATGGGTCCGCCAGGATCATCGGGATGGTCCAGGCGCGCAGGGTTCCGTCCGCCTGCATGAGCACGGGATGGTGCGCGTAGAGTCCTGGCACACCTGCACGGGATGGGGATGTCGTGAGCGTCATCGGTCCAGCACATCGCGGAACGCGGTCGCCGTGCTGCCCCGGTGGCCGAGCGTGTGGACAACCCGGCCGGATGACTCCGGGAGGCGAGCTGTGGAATGACCCGCCGCCGGTCAACCATGCTCCAATGGACCATTCAGTCCGGCAGGAACCGGGGATCTGTCCGCCCCGGCATGATTCCCGGCCGACTCACCCACGACGACGGCGCCCCACCTCCGAGGAGATGGGGCGCCGCGCGCTCGGGCCGGGTCAAGATGGGGCCAGCGACCCGTCACGGGCCGCCCGCGAGGGACTACCCATCACGGGCCACCCGTCCGGATCCGGACAGCGGGCCGGACTCAGGCCTTGTAGCCGGTGCGCCAGCCTTCCTGGTAGGACTCACGCGCCACGGCGGAGTACGGCACCGGGGAGACGGTGGCGTTGACCTCGGTCTGCTGGTGCGGCTCGACGGTGGTCTTCTTCGTACCACCGTCCTCCTCGCCCCAGACGACCTTCAGCCGGGCGCCCTCGGGCACGTCCGGGTTGATGGTGGCCAGGGACAGCGCGCGCTTCTCGTTCGCCGAGTAGCCGGTGAACATGGACACGCCCACCACGGTGCCGTCGTCGTCGATCACCTTGTCGAAGTTGGACGAGCCATAGTTGGCCAGCGGCAGGTCGAAGTACTTGAAGGGGGTGCCCTCCGTGTCGTACAGCGAGGCCTGGATGCGCTGGATGTCCTCGGCGTCCCACGCCAGGGTGACCTTCTTGCGCTGGGCGGCGGGGTCCATCTTCTCCAGGGCGTCGCGGCCGATGAAGTCGTGGTCGAACTTCACGAAGGACCCGTAACCGAGCTCCCAGGGGGTGTGGTAGTAGTCCTCGATGTTGTCCGAGACGAACGATCCGGCCACGGCGTTGTTGGCCTCGTAGGAGTCGGCGCCCAGCCACTGGCGGTACTCGGCCAGCAGGCCCTCGCCGGTGTAGATGGCCGGCAGCGGGGACGGGATCCAGCCGGACTCCAGGGTGTTGGAGGGGTAGGCCCGGGAGCCCACGGCAAGCATGCCGAACTCCTCACCGGCGGCCAGGATGGCGTCGCGCATGCGGTCGTAGTCGGCGTAGGGGCCCCAGATCTCCAGGCCCGGGGCGCCGGACATGCCGTGGCGCAGGGTGCGGACCTGGGTGCCCTCGATGTTCATCCAGGACATGTTGAAGAACTTCAGCTTCTCGAGGGAGCCGCCGTGCAGCTTCTCGATGATCTCCCAGGCGCGCGGGCCCTGGATCTGGAAACGGTAGTACTCGCGCTGCACCGGCTTGCCCATGGGGCGGGAGGGCGAGCGGCGGTCCTCGACGATCTCCAGGTTCTGGTAGCCGTTCTTCTCGGCATTGAACAGCAGCCAGTTGGTGGACGGAGCGCGGCCGACGTAGACGATCTCCTCCTCGGCCTGGCGGAACATGATGCCGTCACCGATGACGTGACCGGCCGGGGTGACCGGGACATACTGCTTGGCCTTGTCCACGGCGAAGTTGGCCACGGAGTTGATGGCGGTGTCCGAGATGAGGTTGATGGCGTCCGGGCCGCGCAGGATCAGGTTGTCCATGTGGTGGGACTGGTCGAAGAGCACCGCGGAGTCCCGCCAGGCGCGCTGCTCGGAGCGCCAGTTCGAGAACTCGGGGGCCACGACGGGGTAGATGTACGCGCCGATCTGCGCATTGCGCAGGCGCTCGACGACGTTGCCGGACTCGTCCAGCACGTCCTGCAGGGACTTGGTGGTCACAACGGTTTCAGACATCGGTTCGGTCCTCTCGGATGGTCCTGCGGAGGGGTGCTGCGAGCAGGGAGTGATCTGTCCCACACCTGCTTCGTCACCGACCATATACCTATACGCATAGGTATGTCGATACCCTCCACCCTGCCCCGCAGCCACGCCCCGGGTTACGCTCCCCCCATGACCATCCAGCCCCCGAACGAGCCCGCCGACCGCACCTCCGCCCTGCCCGCCCCCGGGCCGGACGGCACCACACGGGCCGGTGCGGACCCCGTCAGCTTCCACACCCGCAAGTGGGTCAAGCCCGAGGACCTCAACGCCAACGGCACGCTCTTCGGCGGGTCGCTGCTGCTCTGGATCGACGAGCAGGCCGCCATCTACGCGAGCATCCAGCTGGGCACCCACCGCGTGGTCACCAAGTTCATCTCCGAGATCAACTTCGTGTCCTCGGCCCGCCAGGGGGACATGATCGAGATGGGCCTGAAGGCCACCCACTTCGGCCGCACCTCCCTCACCATGCGCGCGGAGGTCCGCAACATGATCACCCGCCACGTCATCCTGACGATCGAGAGGATGGTGTTCGTCTCGCTCGGCGAGGACGGCAAGCCCGCCCCGCACGGTTACACGGACATCACCGACGACCGGGACCGGTTGCCGATCGAGCTCCGGGACTGATCACCCTCCGCCGGGACCGGTGCAACCGTGCATTGACACGGGAAGAAGCCGATAATGGAGACGACCGAGAGGAGACGTCATGAGCGAAGCCACCCACGAGCCGCAGACGACGACCGAGACGGTGACGGTCACGAAGACGGTGACCACCACGGACGCCGCCGACCTGGCACAGCAGCTCGTCCACGACGCCACCCAGCAGCAGGTCAGGTACGAGCACGACGACGCCAAGGCCGATGACTGGGGCAAGGCCTCCTTCCCCGCCTCGGACCCGCCGCAGAACTACTGACCACCCCGCAAGGCCCGACGGCGCCGCCGTCGCCTTCCAGCCCCGGCCCGGCCCCGGACACCCTCCGGCGCCGGGTCGTCCTGCGTCCTGCGCCACTGCCTCCTGCCTCCTGACCTGCGCGAAGACAGTTCGTCGAACTTGACCCAGGTCAAGGATCGGCCCGCCATTCCCTCGTACGTTGACGGTGTCAGCACCAGACACGACGAACGAAGGGAGTCTCAGATGACCACCGCGACCACCGCCCACACCATCTTCCGCGCCGAGGGCTTCTCCTGCCCGTCCTGCGTGGGCAAGATCGAGAAGCAGGTCGGCCGGCTCCAGGGCGTGCAGAACGTGACGGTCCACTTCGCCTCCGCCCGCATCGAGGTCGACCACGACGCGACCACGACCTCCGTCGAGGACATCGTCGCCGCCATCGCCAAGGCCGGTTACACGGCCACCCCCTCGGCCTTCTGATCCGGCCTCCCGCCCGTGACCCGCGGCGGTCACGGGCAGTGGGGGGTCGTCGCCGTCACCGCACGGACCAGCCCCCTCGCCTTAGCCCCCTCACACGCACCCCTCGCATCCACCCGGAAAGGTCGCACTCGCCGTGAACAGGCTCCAGACATGGCTCCACAGCAGCTGGTCCGTCCCCATCATCTCGGGCCTGCTCATCCTCCTCTCCTTCGGCATCGAACAGCTCGGCGGCGGCGCATGGAACGCCGCCATCGGGCCGCAGTGGTGGATCGACACCGGCGAGCACGCGCACGGCTCCGGCACAGTCTTCACCCTCGCCACCCTCGTGATGCTGGCCGCGGCCCTCGTCGCCGGTTACGGGATCGTGCGCACTGCGGTCCGCGCGCTGAGGGTCAGGGTCATCGGGATCGACCTGCTGGTGTCGATCGCGGCCCTCGGCGCCGTCCTCATCGGCAACTTCTGGGAGGCCGCGGCCGTCACCTTCCTGTTCGCCGTCGGCCACGCCCTCGAGGCGGCCACGCTGAACAAGACGCGTTCGGCGCTGACCGAACTGATCGCCGTCGCCCCGGACACGGCGATCGTGATGCGGGACGGTGAACAGGTCGAGGTCCCGGCCCACCAGGTGAGGATGGGCGAGATCGTCCTGGTGAAGAACGGGGCGAAGGTCCCGGTGGACGGCCAGGTCGTCTCCGGCACGGGCGCCATCGACGAGGCCTCCATCACCGGTGAGTCGATCCCCGTGGAGAAGGCCAAGGCGGACCAGGTCTTCGCGGGCACCGTCTCCCGCGGCGGCTTCCTGCAGGTGCTGGCCACGGGCATCGGCGCGGACACCACCCTGGCCCGTATCATCCACCGCGTGGAGGAGGCCCAGGACGCCAAGGCGAGGACCCAGGCCTTCATCGACCGCTTCTCGAGGTGGTACACGCCGGCCGTGATCGTGCTGGCCCTGGTCACTTGGATCCTCACCCAGGACGTGGTGCTGGCCCTGACCCTGCTGGTCATCGGCTGCCCCGGCGCCCTGGTGATCTCCATCCCGGTCGCCATCGTCGCCGGCATCGGCCGCGCCGCCCGCAACGGCATCCTCATCAAGGGCGGCGAGTTCCTGGAGACCTCCGCCAGGATCTCGGCCGTGGCCGTGGACAAGACCGGCACCCTCACCGAGGGCAGGCCCCGGCTGACGGATGTCGTCGTGCTGGGCGAGGGCACGGACCGCACCGAGGTGCTGCGCTGGGCCGCGGCTGCCGAGGCCGGCTCGGAGCACCCGCTGGCCCGGCCCATCCTGGACTCCGCCCAGGAGGCGGGGGTGGCCCCGGCGGGCATCCCCGGCCACGTCACCCCGGTCCCCGGCAAGGGCATCGTGTCCGACGTCGGCGGCCGGCGGGTGCTGGTCGGCAACCTGCCGCTGCTGGCCCAGCACGACGTGACGGACGACGTCGGCGCCGGCCCGGCCGCGCGCGGCCTCGCCGCCGCGGGCAGGACCCCGATGATCGTGGCCGTCGACTCGACGGTGATCGGCGTGATCGCGGTGGCCGACCTGGTCCGGCCGGACGCCCCGGCCATGGTCGACCGTTTGCACGAGGCCGGCGTGAGGAAGGTCGTCATGCTCACCGGCGACTCCCGCCTGGTGGCCGAGTCCATCGGAGCGACGACGGGGATCGACGAGATCCACGCTGCCCTGCTGCCGGAGGACAAGCTGGAGGTGGTGGCGCGCCTGCAGCGTGAGGGCCACACCGTGGCCATGGTCGGCGACGGCGTCAACGACGCCCCGGCCCTGGCCACGGCGGACATCGGCGTGGCCATGGGTGCGGCCGGTTCGGCGGTGGCCGTGGAGACCGCGGACATCGCGCTGATGGGCGACCACCTGATGAAGCTGCCGGAGTCGATCAGCCTGGCCCGGCGCACCGTGAGCGTGATGAGGCAGAACATCGCGATCGCGCTGATCACGGTGGTGCTGCTGCTGGCCGGTGTCTTCGCCGGCGGGGTGACCATGTCGGCCGGGATGCTGGTCCACGAGGCGTCCGTGCTGCTGGTGATCCTCAACGCCATGCGGTTGATGCGCAACGACAGCCACTCGACCGCGATGGCGAAGGAGGCGCGGGCCCCGTCCCACCACCGGGACTTCGAGGCCACCGAGGGCTCCCCGTCAGTGGGCGTCTGAGCGCCCGGGCCGGCAGGACTGGATCGGGAGGCGCGGAACGGGGAAGGTGGGCTCGACGGCCCGCTCGCCACCCGGACGCGCCGCCCGGGGACAGGACACAGGAGGAGAACCAGATGTCGAAGGTGTTGGTCTTCACGGACTTCGGGGGCCCGGAGAACCAGGAACTCATCGAGCGCGAGGTGCCCCGGCCTGGCCCCGGGCAGGTCGTCATCCGGGTGAAGGCGGCCGGTGTGAATCCGGCGGACGCGAAGATGCGTCAGGGGCTCTTCGGCAGGAAGCGCACGCTGCCCTCACCGATGGGCCTGGAGGCCTCGGGGGTCGTCACCGCGGTCGGCGAGGGCGTGGAGGAATTCGCCGTCGGGGACGAGGTCCTCGGCCTGCCGGTGCGGGGTGAGGGCACCTTCGCCGAGCACGCGGTGCTGGACGCGGCCAGGACCGTGGCCAAGCCACCGGAGATCTCCTTCGTGGAGGCGGCGACCATCCCCGTCGCCGGGACGGTCGCCTACGACGTCACCCACCAGATCGAGCTCAAGCCCGGCCAGAGCCTGCTCATCCTCGGGGCCGGCGGCGGCGTGGGCCTGATGGCGGCCCAGATCGGCAAGGTGCATGAGTTCCGGGTGATCGGGGTGGCCAGCGCCTCGAAGAAGGAACTGGTGGAGTCCACCGGCGCCACGTTCGTCGAGTCCGGCGACGGCGTGGTGGACCGGGTGCGCGAGATCGCCCCCGAGGGCGTGGACCTGGTCGTGGACCTGGTCGGCGGGCAGGCGCTGCGGGACATCGCGCCCGTGGCGAAGGACCCGGGGCACGTCCTCACGACCGTCGACCCCGGACTCGCCGAGGAACTCGGCGGGTCCGGGGTGCGGCGCACCCGGGAGGCCCTGGCGAAGGTCACCGGCGTCGTCCAGCACGGCCTCATCGACCCGCACGTGGGCCGGCGCTACAGCCTGGCCGAGGCCCCGGCCGCGATGGCCGCCGTCGAGGG
>NZ_DAOMPX010000036.1:28739-30449 GCF_035445025.1 Citricoccus sp.
CCGGCCCACGTGGTCTTGCCGCACTTCCTGCAGGTCACCGCTTGGCACATGACGAGTTCTCCTTCTCGAGGGTCATAGGGTCGGAGGTGGACCGGACACGTCCGTCGGCACCTACCGGAATATACCCCAGGGGGTATATGTTGACCAGCATACCGCATGATCGAGATACCCCCCGAGGTACTTGCGAGATACCCCCCGAGGTATTACTCTCGACTCAGAGCGGATACCCGAGGGGGTATCTGGAACCCAACGAAGGAGACGCCATGCTGCTTGAACGGATCTACGACGAAGACCTCGCCCAGGCCAGCTACTTCATCGGCTGCCAGAAGAACGGCACGGCCGTCGTGGTCGACGCCCGCCGCGACCTCGCCCCCTACCTGGAGCTGGCCGAGAAGAACGGCATGGAGATCGTGGCGGTCACCGAGACCCACATCCACGCCGACTACCTCTCCGGCACCCGTGAGCTCGCCGCCAAGACCGGCGCCGAGATGTACGTCTCCGGCGAGGGCGGCCCCGACTGGACCTACGGCTTCGAGGCCAACCTGCTCCACGACGGGGACAAGATCACGATCGGCAACATCACCGTCCAGGCCGTGCACACCCCCGGCCACACCCCCGAGCACCTGTCCTTCCTCGTCACGGACGGGGCCTTCAGCGACCAGCCTGGCTACATGCTGACCGGTGACTTCGTCTTCTCCGGCGACCTCGGCCGCCCTGACCTGCTGGACGAGGCCGCCGGTGGCGTGGACACGCGCTTCGGCGGTGCCAAGGACCTGTTCCGCAGCCTCAAGGAGAAGTTCGTGACGCTGCCGGACCACGTCCAGGTCTACCCGGCCCACGGCGCCGGCTCGGCCTGCGGCAAGGCCCTGGGTGCCATCCCCTCCTCCACGGTCGGCTACGAGCGCCTCTATGCCTGGTGGGGCAAGTACGTCGCCAACGACGACGAGCAGGGCTTCATCGACGAACTGCTCGAGGGCCAGCCCGACGCCCACGCCTACTTCGGCCGCATGAAGCGCGAGAACCGGGACGGCCCGGCCGTGATGGGTGACCGCGCCCCGCTGCAGGAGCTGGCGATCGAGGACGTTGCCCGCGACCTCGAGCAGGACAAGGTCACCTTCGTGGACACCCGCCCCGTGGACGAGGTCCACGCCGGGACCGTTCCCGGCTCGATCAGCATCCCGGCCCCGGGCAAGATGGCCACCTACGGCGGCTGGGCCTACGACCCGGAGAAGGACGACCGCCCGCTCGTGCTGCTGGCGCAGGACCAGGAGCAGGCCCAGCAGTTCTGGGACCACCTGGTGCGCGTGGGCATCGACAAGGTCGCCGGCTACGTGACCGGAATCCAGGGCCTGCCGATCACCACCCCGCGGATCATCCAGCCGGAGGAGCTCGAGGGCTTCGACGCCGCCCTGGTCCTGGACGTGCGCAACAAGACCGAGCACAGCGACGGCCACGTCCCCGGCTCGCGTCAGCTGAGCGCCGGCCGCGTGCTGTGGCACCAGGACCAGCTGCCCGCCGAGGGCACCATCGTGACGTACTGCCAGTCCGGCGCGCGCAACTCGGTGGCCGCCAGCGCCCTGCGCCGGGCCGGGCACGACGTCGTCGAGCTCGACGGCAGCTTCAGCGCCTGGTCCGAGTGGGCCCGCCGCACCGGGGTCCAGCCGGAGACCTCCGCGACGGCCCAGGAGCCGGTCAGCGCCTGACCGGACA
>NZ_DAOMPX010000037.1:0-1890 GCF_035445025.1 Citricoccus sp.
CTGGCATGACGGCGCATCAGCCTTATGAGACGCTGCGTGTGCATGACGGTGTTGAGGTGCGCCGGTACCCCGAGCACGTCCTGGCAGAGACGACCGTCGAGGCAGGCTTCGAGGATGCCGGCAACCGCGCCTTCCGCATCCTGTTCGGTTATATCAGCGGAACGAACCAGGCCGAGCAGAAGGTGGCGATGACGGCGCCGGTGCTCCAGGACGCCCCGTCTGAGTCCATCGCGATGACCGCTCCCGTCCTGCAGGAGGACGCGGACGTGTACCCCGACGGCACCGGCCGCGGGCGCTTCCGGGTGGCGTTCGTCCTGCCGGAGGGATTCACCCTCGAGAACGCCCCTCGCCCCACGGATTCCCGCGTGCGGTTGCGTCGTGTCCCCTCGACCGTGGCCGCGGCCATCCGGTTCCGTGGACGCTGGAGCCAGGCGAACTATCGCAAGCACCTGGAAAAGCTGCGCACCGCCCTGCGCGCCGAGAACCTCTCTCCGGTAGGACCACCACGCTTCGCCCGGTTCGATCCTCCCTTCAAGCCCTGGTTCCTGCGCCGCAACGAGATCGTCCTGAGCCTGCAGGACCCGGTCGATCCGCCCAGTCCACCCGAGAAACGTCGCTGAGGGGCTCTCGACCACTACCCGTGCAGAGCGTTTGGGGCCAGATCACAAGCTGTGGGTCCCTGCCGGGGGGTTGCGGTGAGCGCGTCCGTGGGGCACAGCGCCTGACCACCTCGGGCCCCGTCTCCGGCACTCCGGCGTGGAGGCGTGGGCGGGGGAGCCGGGGGTCAGACGCCGTGGGTCAGGAGTGGCGGGTCAGGAGGGTGGCGACCCGGCGGATCTGGTCGGGCTGGAACCCACACCAGTGGTCCTCGTCGTCGACCACGACGACGGGGGCCTGGCTGTAGCCCAGCTCGTTCTGGATGTAGACCAGGGCGTCCGGGACTTGGCGGACGTCGATCTCCTCGAAGTAGAGCCCGGCGGTGGCCAGGGCGGTCTTGGTGAGCCGGCACTGCATGCACGCCGGCCCGGTGGTGTAGACGGTGATGGTCCTCATCGGTGCGCTCTCCTTCGCTCCGTGACCCCTCTGGGATACCAGCCGGAACGGACACGTTTAGCCGGCCGTGATGGATGAGTGGTCGGAGGCGTGGGACGGAGCGGACTGATGAGCAGGTGAGGGGTCGAAGCCGTCGGAACCGGGACAGTAGGCCCACTCACGCAGGAAGGCCCCGCCGGAGCGGGGCCTTCCTGGTGTGGTGTTGTGTCAGTGCTCGAGGGTGCCGCGGCTGCCGGTGGCGGCCAGGGCGTCGGGCACGTCGTGATGGTCGTGGGTCTTGGCCTCGGCCAGCTCCGCACGGCTCACCGGCTCGACACGGTCCTCGTAGAACCAGCGGTTGAGCTTGGCGCGGCGCTTCTCCCCGCCAGAGATCTTCCCGTCCGGTCCCGGCTGGGCCGGGACGGGACGGTTCGCCTCGAAGCTGACCAGCTGGTAGAGCCGGTAGTCGTCCAGGCGTTCGTGCCGCTCCCGGAACTCGCCGTCCGGGGTCATCTCGATCACACCGGCCTCGCGACCGTGCAGAACGATCTCGCGGTCCTTGCGCTGCAGGGACAGGCAGATGCGCTTGGTGATGATGAAGCCGATGAACGGGCCCAGGATGAAGATCCCGCGCAGCCAGTAGGTCACGTCGTTCAGCGACACCCCGAAGTGGGTGGCGATGAGGTCCGAGGAGGCCGCGGCCCACATGGTGCAGTACCAGATCACGCCGGCGACGCCGATGCCCGTGCGGGTCGGGGCGTTGCGCGGGCGGTCCAGGATGTGGTGCTCGCGGTTGTCCTTGGTCACCCAACGCTCCAGCCAGGGCCAGGCGATCATCGTGCCGATGAGGATGGCGGC
>NZ_DAOMPX010000037.1:1990-28535 GCF_035445025.1 Citricoccus sp.
CCGTCGACCCAGCCGATGTACCAGTCCGGCTGCGTACCCGCGGACACGGGGGAGGGGTCGTAGGGGCCGTAGTTCCAGACCGGGTTGACGGTGAACAGCCCGGAGATCAGCGCGATGATGCCGAACACGATGAAGAAGAACCCGCCGGCCTTGGCCGCGTACACCGGCCCGACCGGGTAGCCGACCACGTTGTTCTCGGTCCGGCCCGGGCCCGGGTACTGGGTGTGCTTGTGGACCACGACCATGAAGAGGTGGGCCACGATCAGCAGCAGGATCACACCGGGCACGAGGAACACGTGCAGGATGTACAACCGGCCCACGATCGCGTCCCCGGGGAACTCCCCGCCGAACAGGAAGAAGGAGATGTAGGATCCCACGATCGGCAGGGCCTTGATGACCCCGTCGATGATCCGCAGGCCGTTGCCCGAGAGCAGGTCATCGGGCAGGGAGTACCCGGTGAACCCGGCGGCCAGGCCCATGATCAGCAGGACGCAGCCCACGACCCAGTTCAGCTCACGGGGGCGGCGGAACGCACCGGTGAAGAACACGCGGAGCATGTGCACCGACATCGCGGCCACGAACAGCAGGGCCGACCAGTGGTGCACCTGGCGCATGAACAGTCCGCCGCGGATGTCGAAGGAGATGTCCAGGGTGGAGGCGTACGCGGTGGACATCGGCACCCCGTACAAGGGCTTGTACGAGCCCAGGTAGGTGACGTGCGCCATCGAGGGATCGAAGAAGAACGCCAGGAACGTGCCCGAGAGCAAGAGGATGACGAAGGTGTACAGGGCGACCTCGCCGAACATGAACGACCAGTGATCCGGGAAGATCTTCCGGCCGAACTCGCGCACCATGGGCGAGGCCCCGACGCGGGTGTCGACGAAGTTGGCGATCTTCCCCGTGGGGGTCGATGCCTGGTACTCGGTGGTGGATGAGGTGCTCATCGGTATCAGCCACGCTCCCAATATGCCGGTCCAACGGGCTCGTGGAAGTCGCTCTGGGCGACCAGGAAGCCCTCTTCATTGACGGTGATCGGCAACTGCGGCAGCGCATGGCCGGCCGGGCCGAAGATGACCTTGCACTCCTGCGTCAGGTCGAAGGTCGACTGGTGGCAGGGGCACAGCAGGTGGTGGGTGTGCTGCTCGTAGAGGGCCACGGGGCACCCGACGTGCGTGCAGATCTTGGAGTAGGCGACGATGCCGTCCACGTTCCAGTCCTCGCGCTCCGGGGAGATCTGCAGGTCCTGCGGATCCAGGCGCATCAGCAGCACGACGGCCTTGGCCTTCTGGTTGAGGTGCTCAGTGGGCGGCAGCTCGTTGAGCCCCTCGGGGATGACGTGGAAGGCCGAGCCGACGGTGACGTCGGAGGCCTTGATCGGGGTGCCGGTGGGGTCCCGGACCAGGCGCACGCCTGAATCCCACATCGTGTGGCGCAGACGCTCGACACCGAAGTTCTCGGTGGCGAGTTCGGAGCGGTTGTCCGAGTCGTCAAGGTCGCGGAAGAGCGCGATGGCCGGCAGGGGAGCGAGGGCGACGGCGCCGATCAGCGTGTTGCGGAGCAGCGGGCGACGCTTGAACTGGGACTCCTCGACGATGTCGTCGATCATCCCGACGGCGACCTGACGGTCCTCCTCGGTCCGCACCTCGTGGCGTGCCTCGGAGACCTCGTGGTCCGGCATCAGGGTCTTGGCCCAGTGGACGATGCCGACGCCGATGCCGAGCATGGAGAAGGCGGTCCCCAGCCCGAGCAGCATGTTCTGCAGGCGCACGGTGCCGATCTCGGTGTCCGGACCGATCTGTCCGACCACGAAGTAGCCGACGAAGAACAGCACGGTGCCGATGATAGAGATCCCGAACAGGACGGCCACCTGGCGCTCGGCCCGCTTGGCCGCCCGCGGATCCTCGTCGGCCAGCCGCGGACGGTGCGGCGGGATACCGGGGTTGTCAATGGCGTATTTGCCAGACTCCTCCACACCGGCGTGCTCAACGGCGCCCGAGTGCTCCGGACCTCCGTGGCTTTGCTCAGACATCGATCTGAATCCTTTGCTTGAGTGATGGTGACGTTGTGTGTGGCCGGCGCCCCCACGGCGCCGTCAGGTCAGGAGGACCGCGAGGTCAGCCAGACCATGAAGCCGACGATCAGTGCCAGGCCTGCGGTCCAGATGAACAGGCCCTCGGACACCGGGCCGAGCGAGCCGAGCTTGGCGCCACCGGGGGATCCCTGGGTCTCGATCTCCTTGAGGAAGGCGATGATGTCCCGCTTGTCCTCCGGCTTGATGTTGGAGTCGGAGAAGACCGGCATGTTCTGCGGGCCGGTGACCATGGCCTCGTAGATGTGCTTCTCGGAGACACCGTCCAGGCCCGGGGCGAACTTGCCACGGGTCAGCGCGCCACCGGCAGCGGCGGCGTTGTGGCACATGGCGCAGTTCACGCGGAAGAGGGTTCCGCCGTTGCCCAGGTCCACGTCCTCGTGATCGGTGTCCAGGTACTGCTCATCCGGAATCGACGGACCGGCGCCGAGGGAGGAGACGTAGGCGGCCAGCTGCGCCGTCTGCTCGTCGTTGAACTGCTTCGGCTTGGCCTGGGCCTGCGGCCCCTGCATCTGCATGGGCATGCGGCCGGTGCCGACCTGGAAGTCGACGGACGCGGCGCCGACGCCGACCAGCGTGGGGCCGTCCTGGGTGCCGACGGCCTCGTAGCCGTGGCAGGTTGCACAGTTGGCGTTGAAGAGCTTCTCGCCCTCGGTGATGTCCTCAGCGCTGTAGGTGGAACCGGTGGTGGCGGCCTGGGCCTGGTTCATGGTGCTGGCGACGGAGTAGAGGCCGCCGGTGATCAGAAGTCCCAGAAGCAGCAGCGCGAGCCCGGCGATCGGGTGGCGCCGTTTCTGTGAGAGTGCCTTCACGGTTGGTTCCTTACGTTTCTTGTGACCGGAGCAGGGTGACGTTCCGTCTCCGGTCGACCTCAGTGTGGTGCGAGAGTGCCGGTGACGGCGTGGCCTATTTCAGGAAGTAGACGATGGCGAAGAGTGCGATCCAGACGACATCGACGAAGTGCCAGTAGTAGGACACCACGATGGCCGAGGTGGCCTCGTGGTGACCGAAGCGCTTGGCCAGGTAGGCGCGTCCGATGATGAACAAGAACGCGATCAGCCCGCCGGTCACGTGGAGGGCGTGGAAACCGGTGGTGATGTAGAAGGCCGAACCGTAGGCGCTGGCGTCGATGGTGACCCCGTGGGAAACGAGCACGGCGTACTCGTAGGCCTGGACGGACACGAAGATGGCGCCCATGATGAAGGTCAGGATGAACCACTCGACCATGCCCCAGCGCTTGAGCGAGAGGAGCCCACCGGTGCGGTGCGGCTGCAGGCGCTCGGCCGCGAACACGCCGGCCTGGGCCGTGAAGGAACTGGCCACCAGGATCAGGGTGTTCACGAACGCGAGGGGCACGTTCAGCGTGGCGGTGTTCTCGGCCCACAGCTCGGGAGATGTCGAGCGCAGGGTGAAGTACATGGCAAAGAGGCCACCGAAGAACATGAGCTCGCTGGAGAGCCAGACCATGGTGCCTACTTGCACCATATTGGGTCGGCTGGGGAGCCCTGTCGCGGGCCTGGGGAGGGCATGGGTTGCAGTCGTCACCCGCCCATTATGGCCCTAAAACGTCTCACGGCTCCAATGCGACGAACGTGTCGGCGTTTCCCTCTGTTCCCGGTTCCGCGCTGTTCGCACGCGATTCCACGGCTACGCCCAGGCTTCGTACAGGTTCGCAGGTCACGGACGTTCCGGCCAGGGCGGGTGCGCCGGGACCCGACCGGCGGCCCGGCCGCCGGGGCGAGGCGCCCGCGAGGCGGTGCCGGGGCAACAGTGTGTCGCCGATCCCGGTGCAGGTGGGGGCCGGGACTAGCATGAGCCCGTGAGCACTCCGACTGAATCCCTGTCCTGGCCGTTCATCTTCAGCCTGCTGCTGGGCCGGAGAGACCTGACCACGGACCAGGCGATGTGGGCGATGCGGGAGATCATGTCCGGCAATGCCACGGACGCCCAGATCGCCGGCTTCCTGGTGGCACTCTCCGCCAAGGGCGAGACGGTCGACGAGCTGCTCGGCCTCACCCAGGTCATGCTGGACAACGCCGTGCACCTGAACGTCCCGGGGGAGACCCTCGACATCGTGGGCACCGGCGGGGACAAGCTCGGCACCGTCAACCTCTCCACCATGTCCTCCCTCGTGGCAGTGGGCGCGGGCGCCACGGTGGTCAAGCACGGCAACCGGGGGGCGTCCTCCACCGCGGGTGCGGCGGACGTGATCGAGGCGCTGGGCGTGGACCTGAACCTGCCCGTGGAGAAGGTCGTGGAGTGCGCGATGAAGGCGGGCATCACCTTCCTGTTCGCCCAGGGATACCACCCGTCCATGAAGTACGTGGCGCCCGCGCGCAAGCAACTCGGCGTGCCGACCGTCTTCAACTACCTCGGCCCGCTGACCAACCCCTCCGGGGTCCGGTCCCAGGCACTGGGCTGCGCCAGTGCCCGGATGGCCCCGCTGCTGGCGGGGGTGCTGGCGGATCGAGGCGTGCGCAGCCTGGTCTTCCGCGGCAGCGACGGGCGGGACAAGATCACGACGTCGGGTCCCACCGCGATCTACGAGGTGCGGGACGGCGCGGTGGAGGAGTACGAACTCCACCCCGAGGAGTTCGGGATCCCGCTGGCGCCCGTGGAGGCCCTGGCCGGCCGGGACGGGGCGTACAACGCCGGGATCGTCCGGGACCTGCTGGCCGGGCGCAAGGGACCGGTGCGGGACGCGGTGGTCCTCAATGCGGCGGCGGGACTCACCGCCTTCGACACGCGTGCCGATGGTCACCTGTTCGACCGGATCCGGGCCAACATGGACCGCGCCGTGGAGTCCATCGACTCCGGCGCGGCCCAGTCCGTGCTGGACACCTGGGTGGCGGTCTCCAACGCCTGAGGGGCTCCCCGGAGGGACGACCCGGGAGTCTCCCGCAGGGTCAGCGCTCGATGTTCTCGAACCCGAGCGCGAAGCCCTCTTCGAGGTCGTGCTGGGAGTAGGCACGGAACGCGAGCATGGTCTCGGTGTCCCGGACGCCCTCGACCTTGGACAGGTGGTCGGCGATGACGTCGGCCAGGTCGTCGAACTGGCGCAGGCGGACCATGGCGATGAGGTCCCAGTTGCCCGTCACGGAGTACACGGCCGTCACACCCTCCAGGTCCGCCAGCTCGGTGGCGCATTCCGGAATGCGGGTGGGGTCGGTCTTGATCATGACGAATGCGGTCACCATCACGGTTCCTCCTGGATCGGTCGGTTGGAGGCCGCACTGCTCCGCGACCCCCGACTCATCCTAGGACCGCGCGCGGCGGCCGGGCCGCAGCAGGAGCGTCGTGACGAGCCGGCGCCCGAGCAGGAGGACGCCGAGCACCAGTGCGGTCACCAGCTGGAAGGAGGGGGCCGCCGTGTCCCCGAACAGGACGCGCAGCAGCAGACCGCCCGCCACGGTGACCAGCCACACCACGACGCCGGCCGGCCATAGTCGGGCCCACTGACGGCGGGTGGCCAGGGTGATGAGGGCCCAGGCGATGAGGAACGGCAGGGCGGTCCACAGGATCCCCGCTGGATCCATTCCGGATGCATGGGTCCTGCGGCCCAGGGTGGCGAAGAGGATGATCAGCAGGACGTCCACCCCGAGGGCGAGCCCCGGCCACCACGCGGACCGGGCCGGTGCGGTGGGGGAGGAAGCGGAGGTCTGAGCGTCTCGGGCCATCCCTCGATCGTAGGCGACGACCGAGAACCGCCTTTGAACAAACCCAGAGCGTTGTTGTTACGAGAACAAACCTCTAGGATTGTGCACATGTTCGTGATGACGATGGACCAACGGGGGTCGAGTTCCGGCCCGGACCGGGTGGCCGGGCTGGTGGACGGGCTGAACGCGGAGGGGCCTGAGCGGGGGATCGTGCGTCCCTTCCAGCGTACGGCCGGTGACGAGGTGCAGGGGCTGCTGGACCGGGCCGACGTCGTGGTCGGCATCGCCCTGTCGGCGGCACGCTCCGGGCACTGGAGTGTCGGGATCGGCGTGGGGCCGGTACGGGAACCCATGCCGCGGGAGACCCGGGCCGGAGCCGGACCCGCCTTCGAGAACGCCCGCGAGGCCGTCGAACGGGCCAAGCACTCCCCGGGCCACGTGGCGGTGTCGGCGCCCGTGTCCCGCCCCGCAGTGGCCGGGGCAGCGATGGAGGACGCGGACCCGGCGGGACTGCTCGAGGCCGTGGAGGCCGGACTGCAGCTGCTGGCCGAGCTGGAGTACCGGCGCAGCGAGGAGGGACAGGACGCCGGACGGCTGGTGGACGACGGACTGACGCAGCGCGAGGCGGCCGAACGGCTGGGCATCACCCAGCAGGCTGTGAGTTCGAGACTGCGCTCGGGTCTGTGGCATGAGACCCGCCGCCTCGCCTCCGTCGCGGCGGCCCAACTGGAGGGGCTGGACGGGCGGCTGGCCGCCGGAGGCTCAGCGCCGGGGGGCCTCCGGTGAGTGGGTTCTCCGTCGCGTCCCTCGTCCTGCTCGTGATCGCCGGGATCCTGGCCGTGCCGCAGTACTTCACCCGCACGCGCGGCACGGCGGGCAGCCCCCACCGGGTCCTCTACGCCACGGCCCTGGTCCAGCTGGTCCTGTTGGGGATCTCCGCCGTGACCGCCCTGCTCTCCGGCGGCGGGGCGGGGTGGGCCGTGGCCGCTCCACTGGCCGTGCTAGCCGCCACCCTGGGCGGTGGGTCTCCCACCACGGCGATCCTGCAGATCTCCTTCAACGCCTCCCACCCGGAGCACCAGCCCATGCTGACCGGCAAGGACGGGGAACCGGTGTTCAACGAGGAGGTGGACGCCCAGCCGGTGCTGCGCGGTGGCGCGTGGATCGGCGTCCTGGAGCGCCTGGCCGTCTCCTCCACCCTGTTGATGGGCTGGCCGGAGGGGCTGGCCATCATCCTGGCCGTCAAGGCCCTGGGGCGGTACTCGGAACTGGGCAAGTCCGGTGCCGCCGAGCGGTTCATCCTGGGTACCTTCGCCAGCCAGCTCTGGGCGTGCGCGTGCGTGGGCGTGGCCGTCCTGCTGCGCTGAGGACTGGCGTCACCGCGGCGCCGGTCACACGCAGAACTCGTTGCCCTCGGGATCCGCCAGTACCGTCCAGCCGAACGGGCCCTGCCGTCCGGACCCGATCCGGGTAGCACCCAGAGCGACGAGTCGCTCCACCTCGGCAGCCCTGCGGTCGTCGTCGGCCCCGGGTTCGCGCAGGTCCCAGTGGACGCGGTTCTTCACGGTCTTGGTCTCGGGCACCGGCTGGAACAGGATCCGCGGCCGGTCCTGGGCGCCGGTCATGCCCGGAGGCGGGCCGATCGCCGCGCCGGCCACCCAGACCAGCCGACCGTGGTGGGTGGTGGTCTCGTCCTCGGTGGCATGGCCCTCGGCGACCATCCGCCGGATGAAGTCCTCGTCCTGGACCTCGACCTCCCAGCGCAGGGCCTCGGCCCACCAGTCGGCCAGTTCGTGGGGGCGGGCGCAGTCGACGCAGATCTGCAGTCCGTAGGCGGGGGAGCGTTCGGTCATGCACCCACGGTAGGGGCCGTCGACGCCTGCCCTGAAGGGCTGCGCTGCTGCCGTCCCCACCACGGGGTCACGCGGGTGCAGGTCCCGCCCGGCCGGGCCGGGGGACTCATCTGCGCCGCCGGCGTCGTCCGCTGAAGGCCAGGTATCCACCCAGCAGGCCTGCGGCACCGGCCGAGGCGGCGGCCACGGGGCCGCGCAGCGCGGCGGTGCGTCCGGTGCCGGAGGTGGCCACGATGCCACCGGCGACGTGGATGAAGGACGCGGCCAGCAGGCCGGCGACGATCCGGTTGCCGGCGAGCTGGCTGTGCGTGCGCTGGTGCTCGAGCTCCTCGGGTCCCAGGGTCAGCTGGGGTCCGCCCCGTTCGACCAGGTCGACCAGGCTCTGCAGCAACCGCGGCGCGTCCTCACCCGCCTGGCGCACGTCGTCGACCACCTCTCCCAGGCGGCGGCGGAGGGCGTCGAGGGAGTAGCGCTGCAGGACGAGCCGCCGGGTGAACGGGGCCAGGACGACGGCGAGATGGAAGTCCGGGTCGAGCCGGCGCCCCAGCCCCTCGGCCATGACCAGCATCTTGAACAGCATCGCCAGGTCGTTCGGCAGGTGCAACCGGTGCCGGCGCAGCATCCTCAGGACGTCGTTGATCAGCGCGGACACGGGGAGATCGGAGATGGAGTGGCCGCTGAAACGCTCGATCAGCGCCCCGGCGTCCTCCTTCAGTGCGGCCCGGTCGACCCTCTCCGGTGACCGGTTCAGCCGCAGCAGCGCGGAGGTCGCCCGGGACGGGTCCCCCCGGACGATCGCGACCAGGATGTCGCCGAGGGTCTCCTTCAGCTCGTCGTCGATCGTGCCCACCATGCCGAAGTCGATGATGCCGAGCGTGCCGTCCTCCTCGACGAAGAAGTTGCCCGGGTGCGGGTCCGCGTGGAAGACGCCGTGCTCGAACACCATCCGGCACAACACGCCGGTGGCCCGCTCGGCCAGCTCGGACCGGTCGATCCCGGCGGCGGAGATCGCCTCCACGTCGTGGATCTTGATGCCGCGGATCCGTTCCAGCGTGAGCACGCGGGACGAGGTGGTCTCCCAGTGCACCACCGGGATGTGCACCGCCGGGTCGTCGGCGAAGTTCCGCGCGAACTGCTCGGCATTGCGTCCCTCGCGGAGGTAGTCCAGCTCATGGTGGAGGGTCTCGGAGAACTCGCGGACGAGGCCGAGGACGTCGTGGTCCCGGGCGAAGTCCCAGCGCCGGGTCGCCTGCTGGGCCAGGTTCTCCAGGATGTCCAGGTCCTGGTTCACGGTCTCCACCACCCCGGGGCGGCGCACCTTGACGACGACCTCCACGCCGTCGAGGGTGGCGGCGTGGGCCTGTCCGATGGAGGCGCTGGCCAGCGGCTTCCTCTCGAAGCCGTCGAAGACGGAGGTCGATCCCAGTTCCTCGGTCAGGACGGCCATGACGTCGGCGGCGGGGATCGGACCGACCTGGTCCTGCAGCCTCGACAACTCCCGGACGTAGGGCGGTGGCAGCAGGTCCGGTCGCGTCGAGAGGATCTGCCCCATCTTGACGAAGGTCGGCCCCAGTTCCTCCAGGGCCATCCGGACATGCTCGGGCCGGGAGTACGCCTGGCCCGATGCGTGCCGCGGGATGCGGTGGAACGGGAAGCGGCCGGAGAGACCGAGCGCGCTGACCACGAACCCGAATCCGTGGACGGAGAAGACCTCGGCGATCTCCCGGTAGCGTTCGGCCCTGGAACCCATGATCGTGCACCTCCTGTCGGGGTCGAGTCTGGCACAGTCGCCCCGGGATGCTGTCCGTGCCGTGCCGGCCGGGGATACCCTGCTTCCATGTCCTCCGCTGGCGCCCTGGAGCGGGTGGCGGGGCTGGTCCCCGGAGTCGGGGTCGCCGCGCGCTACCAGCGTCGCTGGCTCTGGGCCGACGCGCGCGCGGCACTGGTCCTGACGGCCGTGCTCATCCCCGTGGGGATGGGGTATGCCCAGGCCTCGGGGCTGCCGGCGTACACCGGCCTCTACGCCACCATCGTGCCGATGCTCGCCTACGCCGTGTTCGGCCCGTCGCGGATCCTGGTCCTGGCCCCGGACTCGGCGCTGGCGCCGATCCTGCTGGTGACCATCACGCCGCTGGCGGCCGGGGACGGGGCCCGCGCCGTCGCGCTGGCGGGGCTGCTCTCCATCATGGTCGGGGTGCTGCTGGTGCTCGGCGGCGTCCTGCGGCTCGGGTTCGTCACCGACCTGCTGTCCGTGCCCATCCGGACGGGGTTCCTGAACGCGCTGGCACTGCTGGTGCTGGCCTCGCAGCTGCCGGGGCTGGTCGGCATCGACGTCGACGCCGCCGACCCGCTCGGCCAGGTCACCGGGACGGTGGCGGGCATCGCGGCCGGTGCGGCCTCGCCGCTGGCCGCGGCGCTGGGCGTCGGCACGCTGACGGTCATCCTGGGGTTCCGGCTGCTGCCGGTCGCCAAGGTGACGGGGACGATCGTCGCCGTGGTCGCCGCCGTCGGGATCACCGTCCTGTTCGGCCTGCAGGACCGGGTGCCCGTGGTGGGGGAGATCCCCCGGGGCCTGCCCGCGCCCGCCCTGGGCGGGCTGGGATGGCCCGACGTCGGCGCCCTGGCCTGGCCCGCGGTCGGCGTGGCACTCATCGCCTTCGCGGACTCCATCGCCCTGTCCCGGGCCTACTCCGCCCGTCAGCAGGAGGACGTCGGGGGCAACCAGGAGATGGCGGGGCTGGGCCTGGCCAACATCGCCGGCGGGTTGTTCGGGGGTTTCGCGGTCTCGGCCTCCGGGTCGCGGACGCCGGTGGCCGAGCAGTCCGGGGCCAGGACCCAGTTGGCCCATGTCCTCAGCGCGCTGCTGATCATGGCGTTCATGCTGCTGGCTCCCGGGGCGACCCGGTACCTGCCGGAGGCCGTCCTGGCCGCGGTGGTCATGGTGGCCGCCCTGAGCCTGCTGGACGTGGGGCGGTACCTGAGGCTGTGGCGCATGGACCGGGTGGACGCCGCGCTGTCCACGGCCACGCTGCTGGGCGTGTTCCTGGTCGGCGTGCTGGAGGGCCTCGGACTGGCGATCGGGCTGGCGTTCGTGGCCTTCGTGGTGCGGGCCTGGCGGCCCTACCGCACGGAGCTCGGCCTGGTGGCGGGGCTGCGCGGATACCACGACCTGCGCCGTCACCCCGAGGCGACCCGGGTCCCGGGCATCCTGATCCTGCGCTTCGACGCCCCGTTGTTCTTCGTCAACGCCGGGCTGTTCAACCAGTGGGTGCGCCGTTGCGTGCGCCGCGTGGTGCGCCAGGTCAGGGCGGCGGGCGGGACGCCGCCCACCACGCTGGTGCTGGCGGCCGAACCCATCACGGACGTGGACACCACGGCGGCCGAGGAACTGGCGGACCTGGACGACTGGCTGGCCGGGCAGGGCGTCACCCTGCTGCTCGCCGAACTGAAGGGCCCGGTCAAGGACTCCCTCGCGCGATACGGGATGGCCGGACGCTTCGGTCCGGAGCGATTCCCCCCGACCGTCGGGGCGGCCGTTGACGCGGTGACCGGGCGGCTGCGTCAGGACATCGACGAGACGCCGGAGGAGCGAACGGACCTGCGCGGCGAGTCCTGGTGAACCGGACAGAACCTGGGTGAGCCGGGGTGAACCGGGATGGAGGTCTCGCCGTGCGCGGATGACCCGCGTACCGTGGGGCCGCATGGGCATCCAGCGGCTGGAGAATGTCGGCATCGTGGTCGAGGACCTGACCGCCGTGAGGGACTTCTTCGTGGCCCTGGGCCTGTCGGTGGAGGGGGAGGCCTCGGTCGAGGGAGACTGGGTGGACCGCACCGTGGGGCTGGAGGACGTCCGCTCGGACATCGTCATGCTCGTCACGCCCGACGGCCACGGCCGGCTGGAATTGCAGCACTACCGGCACCCGGCGGCCCGGGACGCCGCTCGTGACGCCCCGCCGAACACGCACGGACTGCACCGCGTGGCGTTCGGCGTGGACGATGTCGACGCGGCCGTGCGCACGGCGGTCGACGGGGGAGCGCGGTTGCTCGGTGACATCGTGCGCTACGAGGACGCCTACCGGATCTGTTACCTGCGCGGGCCGGAGGGGATCATCGTCATGCTGGCCGAGCGGCTGGGCTGAGCCGTGGCGGACGACCTGCTGGAGGCCAGTGCCGTCGAGCTCACCCGGATGATCCGTGCCCGCGAGGTCTCGTCCCGCGAGCTGGTGGAGGCCCATCTGCGGCGCATCGACCAGGTCAACCCGGTCATCAACGCCGTCGTCACCCTCGACCCCGAGGGCGCGATGGTGGCCGCGCGCCGGGCCGACGAGGTCACCGCCGCCGGTGGGGAGCTCGGCGTGCTGCACGGGGTGCCGATGACCCACAAGGACACCCACCGCACGCGGGGCATGCGCACCACCCAGGGGTCGACGGTCTTCCGGGACCAGGTCCCGCACCAGGACGACCTGGTCGTCCAGCGGCTGCGGGCGGCCGGCGTCGTGACCACCGGGAAGAACAACGTGCCGGAGTTCGCGGCGGGTTCCCACACCTTCAACGACGTCTTCGGGACCACGACCAACCCGTATGCGCCCGATCGCAGTGCGGGCGGGTCCAGCGGGGGACTGGGAGCGGCCCTGGCCGCCCGGATCCAACCGCTGGGGGACGGCAGCGACATGGGCGGGTCCCTCCGCATCCCCGCCTCGTTCTGCAACGTGGTCGGTTTCCGCCCGTCCTACGGGGTGATCCCCGCCCCCTCGCCGCTGGACGCGTGGCAGTGGCTCGGCCGCATCGGTCCGATGGCACGCACCGTCCAGGACATCGCCCTGTTCATGACCGCCGTGGCAGGGCCCGTCGACGAGCTGCCGCTGGCCGCGCCGTTGACGGGGGACTCATTCGCCGGCCTGCTGCCGGAGCCCGCCGGTGGGGACGACGGCGGCCTGGCGGGGGTGCGCATCGGCTACTCGCCGGACTTCGGGCTGGGCATCCCGGTCGAGCGCCCGGTGCGGGAGGTGCTGGAGGCACAGCTGGGCGTGTTCGAGGACCTCGGGGCCGTCGTCGAGGAGGCGACGATCGACCTGCGGGAGGCCGACCGGGTGTTCGACGCGACGCGGGCGATGCACTTCGCCGCCCACCTGGGTGACGTGGTGCGGGCGCACCCCCAGGAGGTGAAGCCGGAGGTCGTCTGGAACGTGGAGCGGGGTTGGGAGCTCACGGCCGGGGACTGGATCGCCGTCACCGCGGCCCGGACGAGGCTGCAGCGGCGGGTGCGGGAGTTCTTCGGCCGGTACGACCTCTTCCTCAGCCCCACGGCGCAGGTGGTCCCCTTCGACGCGAGCCTGCGTTATCCGGCCGAGGTGGCGGGCGTGCCCTCCCGGACGTACCTGGACTGGATGCGATCGGCCTGCGTCATCTCCGCGACCGGACTGCCGGCACTCAGCGTTCCCGCGGGGTTCACGCCGGAGGGCCTGCCGGCGGGGTGGCAACTGGTGGCCAGCCACTACGACGACGTCCGCCTGCTGCGCTGGGCCGGGGCCTACGAGAGGGCCACCGGGTTCGCCGGCCGCCCGCCCGCGCTGTCGTCCTCGCATCGTCCGTGAGGGACAGGCGGTGCTTGGCCCGCCGGCGCCGGTGCACGATGCGCACCCGCACGCGGGACGGCGTGAGCGCGGTGACCGTCGCGGGCACCCCGGACGCTTCGGCTGCCCTCGCCGGCATCGGCCGGGCCGGGTTCGCGTGCCACCACTGGCCGTCCGGGACCTGCTCCCCCTTCATCAGGAACGCGTCGGCGTCGATGAGGGAGTTCCGCCCCAGGTGGGTGCCGTAGTGGACGAACGCCTTGGGGGCGAGGGTCACGCCGTCCTCGACCACGATCACGTCCGACTTGAACGTCCCGTCCTCGAGTGAGTGCCCCTGCAGGATGCTGCCGAGGTTGAGGGTGCAGTAGTCCCCGATGGTGACCAGGGACCGCTCGACGAGGTTGCTGCCGTCATCGAACAGCTGCCGGCCGATCCTGGCTCCGTGCAGCCGCAACAACCACGCCTTGAAGGGCGTGCCGTTGACCAGGCCGGCGGCCGCGTCGGACTGGAGTTTCCAGAACCGTTCGTGCCGCCAGAAATAGGGGTTGTAGATGGAGCAGTACTGGGGCTGCATGCTCCGGAAGCCCATGGTGGCCTGCTCCAGCACGGCGAAGTACACCGCTGAGAACAGGGGCAGCAGGAACATGACCAGCGCCATGGGCCAGGAGCCGAAGTCCTGGTGCATGTCGATGGCCCACAGGGACAGGGTGGCGGCCAGCACGCCGATGAACCAGCGGGTCAGCAGCCGCAGCACGATGGTCATGGTGTTGTAGCGCAGCTTGGCCTGGAGCAACCGGTCGTGCTCGGGCCCCTCCTTCAGGTCGTCGAACGCGGCGTCGCGCATCACGCTGCGGGGGATCTCGAAGGCCGGGGAACCCAGCAGGCCGACGTCGTGGCGCATCGCGCCGGAGACCGGGACGAGCACCTTGGTGGCGAGCAGGACGTTGTCACCGATCCTCGCCCGGGGCGTGACGAGGACGTCGTTGCCGAAGAAGCTGTGGGCGCCGACCTCCGTGGGACCCACCCGGAAGGCCGTGCTCGAGTACTCGGCGTTCATGAAGATGATGCCGTCCGAGACCATGGTGCCCGTGCCCAGCCGGACCAGGTAGGGGATGTCGTGCCGGGTGAACATGCCGAAGTTGGTGCCGGTCTGGATGACCGGCTTCATCCGGTAGCCCAGCAACGAGAGATAACCGGTGATGTAGTTGCTGTCGCCGAACAACTGGCCGAAGCGCGCGTTGGTCATCCGCATCACCATGCGCATCGCCACGTATCCCAGCCCGTAGAGCGGGTAGACCCGGCCGGGTACGACCAGCCGGTTGACCAGGCGTGGCACCGTGAAGACCCACACCAGGCCGGTGGTGATGCCCACGGGGATGAGGACCAGCGTGATCCCCAGGGCGAGGAGGTTGTAGGGCCAGGCGGTCCAGGGGAGCTGCTGCACTCCCATCAGCGGGCCGCCGATGACCGGGAAGGCGTGGATGAGGGCCCAGGTGATCGTGAACAGCGGGGCGGCCAGCAGCACCGGCGTCAGGATGACCCAGAGGCCGAACACGACGCCGCGCCAGGGCCGCGGGGCGACGTCCGGCACGGTGCGGTGATCGTCACCGCCGGGCACGGCAGGCGTGCCGTGCCAGCTCTCGCCGGCGGGAATGCGCTGGCCGGGAGCCAGGCTCGAGGAGTGGGCCAGCTGCGCGTCCTGACCGACCACGGTGTCGATGTCGAGGACGCCGTGACCGCCCACGAAGGCCCGGTCGCGGACGGTCACCGGCCCGCTGCGGATCACTCCCGAGTCCACGCGATAGCAGTTGAGCATGGTGCCGGGGCAGATCACGACGTTGCTGCCGATCGTGAGCAGGTCGGGGAACGCGGGGATGGTGTTGCCGTGGATGATCGTGTTCCTGCCGACCCTGGCCCCCAGCAGGCGGAGGTACCAGATGAAGACCGGCGTCCCGGCGGCGAGCCTGGCCGGACTCAGGCCCAGCAGCCAGCGCACCACCCAGTAGTGGTAATAGCCCGCACCCCAGACGGGGATCCGCTGCACCCTGGTCCGGCCCACCAGCAGCCACTTCGCCACCACGGGCAGGATCGAGAGGAACACGAGCATGGCGGAGGCCATGCCGAGGGAGCGGGCCAGGGCGTGCCACCCGTCCGGGGCCGCGGTCAGCCAGTCGAAGAGCAGGATGAAGACGAACGCGGACAGGCTGGTCAGTGCCATGAAGGTCAGGGCCTGGGCCGCCCCGATCGCCGCGTACCGTGCCCTGCCCACCCGGTGGGCCGGTGGCGGAGCCGCGATGGTGGCTCCGGCCGGCAAGGCTCCGGTCCCCGCGGACGCGGTGGAGTCCACGAGCGCGGAGGCCAGGTCGCGAATGGTCGGGTGCCGGTAGACGTCCTGCATGACCGGGTGGCCCAGCCCCGGGTGCTCCCGGACGCGAGCGCAGAACCGGGCCATCACCAGGGAGTCGCCACCCAGGTCGTCGAAGAAGTGCGAGGTGACCCCGACTCTCTCCATGCGCAGGACCTCGGCCAGGAGCCGGGCGAGCTCGTGTTCGACGGGCCCCTCGGGGTCCACCGTCACCGTCGTCGCGCCCAGCCGGTCGGCCGGACCGGGCGGGGGGAGCCGCTTGCGGTCGACCTTGTCCGAGGGGAGCATGGGCATCTTCTCGAGTTCGATGAGGTACGAGGGCACCATGTACCCCGGCAGCCGGTCGCGCAGCAGTCCCTGCACCTGCAGGGGCTCCACGGCCGAGTCCCCGCGCCGGCAGTAGTAGGCGGCCAGTTCCACGACGTCGGGCTCCGGCCGGTGCGGTTCGACGACCGCCGTGGCGATCCCGGGGTACTGCATCAGGACCGACTCGATCTCGGTCAGTTCGATGCGGTACCCGCGGATCTTGACCTGGAGGTCGATGCGGCCCAGGTACTCGATGTTCCCGTCCTCGTCGATCCGTCCCAGGTCACCGGTGCGGTACAGCCTGCCGGAGGGATTGTTGGCCAGGCCGAGGCTGTCCTGGATGAACGCCTTGGCGGTGAGGTCGGGACGGTGGACGTAACCGGGGGACAGGGCGACGCCGCCGACGCAGATCTCACCTACCCCGCCCCGGGTGACCACCCGGTCGGACTGGGGATCCAGGAGCACCACCGAGTAGGTGGGCAGCGGGACCCCGATAGTCACGCGGTGGTCGGGGTCGAGGGGCGTCCACGTGGCCGTGACGGTGGCCTCGGTGGGCCCGTAGACGTTCAGGAAGCGCCGGTCGGGGCGATACCAGCGGGTGATGAGGTCCTGGGGGCAGGCCTCGCCCGAGACGAGCAGGAACCTCAGCCCGGGCAGGTCGTCCTCCAGGGTGGCGAGCAGGGTGGGAACGCAGCACAGGGCGGTGATCCTCCGGGACTGAAGGAACTGATGCAGTTCCTCCCCGACCAGGGCGGCGCCGTACGGTTTCGGCACCAGGGTGGCGCCCGCCATCCAGGGCACCCAGATCTCCTCGACCGAGAAGTCGAACGCGATGGTCATGCCCTGGTAGATGCGGTCCCCGTCC
The DNA here is from genome assembly GCF_035445025.1 of Citricoccus sp. Lineage (NCBI taxonomy): Bacteria > Bacillati > Actinomycetota > Actinomycetes > Micrococcales > Micrococcaceae > Citricoccus > Citricoccus sp. Next base: position 18,698 of record NZ_DAOMPX010000037.1, read on the forward strand.
GCGATGCCGTAGACCTCGGCCGCCACCCGCACGAAGTTGCAGATGCTCGCGTGCTCGATCGCCACGCCCTTGGGCCGTCCGGTCGTCCCCGAGGTGTAGATCACGTAGGCCAGTTCATCCACGGGGAGACCGCGCTCGCCCGGATCGAGCCGGTGCGCGGGCTGCATCGCGATGGCGGCGGCCTCCGCGTCCACCGCGACGGACTCCACGGCGACGGACTCCAGGGCCGGGACCAGGGAGGCGCAGGTCACTACGGTGCGCACGTCGGCGTCGTGGCAGATGTACGCGATGCGGTCCGCGGGGAACCCCGGGTCGAGCGGTACGTAGGCGGCGTTCAGCTTGAGCGTGGCGAGCATGCCGGTGTAGCCATCGAGCGCATGGTCGAACAGCAACCCGACCCGGTCTCCGGACCGGACACCCCGCTGGGCCAGGTGACGGGCGAGCCTGTTGGCCCGGCAGTCCAGTTCGGCGTACGTCAGGGCTCCCTGCTCGGAGTCCACGGCCAGCCGGCCGGATTGTCCGCGGATGTCCAGGCTGTCCACCTTCTGCTCGAACAGGTGGTCCAGCCGTTCACCGGGGGACCAGCGCACCCGCTGGTCGAACCGGCTGTCGATCAACACGTCCACGTCGTGCACCGGATCGGGCATCTCCCACTCCGTTCTGATCGGATCTCAGCCGGCCACTGGCGTGGCACGCGGGTCGTCCGCGTGCCGGGACACCGCGGAGCGGAGGATCTCCAGGCCGCGGTCCAGGGTGGTCTCGTCGGTCGTGAGGGGTGCCATGACCTTGATGACCTCGTCGCGCGGGCCGCCGGCCTCGATCAGGAGGCCGTTCGCCGCGCAGGTCCGCCGCACGGCGGCGGAGACGCCCTCGTCGACCACGTCCAGGCCCTGCATCATCCCGCGGCCCTTGACCCGCGACCCCGGGATCGCTCCCGAGATCTCCTCCAACCGCGTCCGCACCAGCTCGGAACGACGCCCGATCACCTCGGTGAACTGGGTGCCCGCCCAGAACTTGCGAATGGCCACCTCAGCCGTCACGAAGGCGTGCGCGTTGCCGCGGAAGGTGCCGTTGTGCTCCCCGGGCTTCCAGCGGTCGAGGTCCGGGCGGATCAGCAGCACGGACATCGGCAGCCCGAAACCGGAGATCGACTTGGCCAGGACCACGAGATCGGGGGCGATGCCCATGTCCTCGAAGCTGAAGAACGTCCCGGTGCGCCCGCAGCCGGCCTGGCAGTCATCCACGATGAGCAGGGCACCGTGCTGGGCGGCCAGACCCGCGACGCGTCTCAGCCAGGCGGGCGAGACCTGGTTGAGGCCGCCCTCGCCCTGGACGCACTCCAGGATGATCGCTGCCGGGGCGTCGACCCCGCTCGAGGCATCGCTGAGCATGCGTTCGAGGAGTTCACTGGTGTCGATGTCGGGGCCGTGGTATCCGTCATAGGCCATCCGGGTCACGCCCTGGAGCCCCTGGCCGGACATCCGGTGGTGAGAACTTCCCGTAGCGGCCAATGAGCCCAGGCTGACCCCGTGGAAGCCGTTCGTGAACGCGATGACATTGGTCCGTCCGGTGACCTTGCGGGCCAGCTTCAGGGCGGCCTCGACGGCGTTGGTCCCGGTGGGACCCGTGAACTGCACCCTGTAGTCCATCTGCCGGGGCGCGAGGACGGCCTCGTGGAACGCGGTCAGGAAGTCGCCCTTCGCGGCCGTGTGCAGATCGAGTCCGTGGGCGATCCCGTCGCCGGCGACATAGGCCATGAGGGCGGACTTCATGTCCGGATCGTTGTGGCCGTAGTTGAGCGTCCCGGCTCCCGCCAGGAAGTCGATGAACTCTCTGCCCTCGCGGTCGTACACGAAGCTGCCCTTGGCAGTGGTGAGGACGTGGGGGAAAGAGCGGCAGTAGCTGCGAACCTGGGATTCGTGCGCAGCGAAGACATCTATGAGATGGGCCACGAGGGTTCCTTCCGAGACGGTGCGGGTGGGCCCATCCCCCCTCTTGGCACTCGAATATGCACCTCGCTGAGAACGTTGTCAACGGCTCATGAGTGGCGCTGTCTCGCTGAGATCCTGGGGGCTTGGGCGCCGTCATCCCGGTGCGGCCGACGGACTCCCGCGGGTTCAAGAGGGAGGGCGACTGAGCGACCAGATGTCGGGCCTGAGCCCCGCCTCTCACGTGGGGGATTCCGGGGGAGGGGCGCCATCTCTTAGGCCTGACCTTACGGAAGTGTCTGAGGTCCGGTTGAGGACCCACGCGGACAGCATGTTCCCGTCGCGCGCTGTCAGATTCAGAACCCGACTGCACTGAATTCAGAAGTGGACTGCACTGATCCGCAGGTGTGACCCCGGCACGGACCGTAAGGGATCGCCTTGCGGAGATTCGGTCAATCCCAGACGGGACGTTCTACCGAGGGGCGCTTTCGTTTTCGTGGTCGAGCCAGTGGGCCCGGTCGGCGACGTTCTGGATCTCGGGGCTGCGGACCACCGCCTGCCCAATGAGATGCCGGACGGCCACCGGCAACGGCGGGGTGATGTTGTCCTCCCAGTCCGTCAGCACCCAGCATTCCTCGTAAGAATTGGCGGACTGTCGGAGCAACTCGTAAACGAGGAAATCGCAATCGTTCTTCGGGACGACAAGACCCAGGGCATCGTCGATCGCATCGTGGGTCCGCTCCCGCTCATCCGTCCTGCAGAGCTCATCCAACCGGTGGTGACCGGCTTCGATCCGGACCGAATCCTCGGGGCGCTGTTCGTAGAGGTCGGTGATTTCCCGCATCTGGTTCAGGTACGGGCGGATGGCTTCCAGGTACTCCTGGGCCAGGGCCGACAGCTGTTCCTTTGGGGTCTGTGTGTGCAGATCATCCGGAAACGAATACACGGAATCCTTGTCGCGTCTCCTACTCATGGCACCTTTTCGCCTGCCTTTCACCGTACGCACGTCCCGCACGGCACCCCGGCAGTGTCGGTTCAAACGTCTCATGGGCATGTACGCAGGAAAGCCTCACACGCTGGCCGGAGGAGCATCTGCACTGACATATATACCCGTGCGGAGGATTGCTTGGCACCGCCCACTACCGGCGGGGGCAGTGACTATCCGTACCGCCCCGTGAGTGGATTCCCCGCTGGGACGGTATTAGTGATGCGCTTCTTCGTGCGTCTTCGGGCCGGGGGGAACGCATGCCCGGGGCGCTTTGGTTCGTTCCCGTGGGCTGCGGTGATCGATGACAGGCCCCTGGAGTAGCTCCGTTTCCGTGCATGCGCTGCAGGCCGGGCCTGCACTGCAGCGGCGGGGTTAGTGCGCACCAAGGTCGTCTGGTGGCGGCGCGGGGCGGTGGCCGGTGAGGATGAGGGTGCGAAACCATCCGGTGGCGCCGGCGAGGATGGCTTCGAGGGGGCCTTTGCCCACGGCAGCTCGCCAGAGAACGGCGAAGAGTATGAACACGATGACCTGGATGGCGATGGACATGATCGGGCGCTCAGGATCAACGGTGTCGGTGGCCATGATCACGACGTGGGCGGAATAGAGGGTCAACGTCATCGACCCGGCCGCGGCGAGGGGACGAGTGGTGCGACCCAGATACGGCACCAGGAGCAATACAGCGCCCAGGACCGCCAGGGAGGTGCCCACGGTGTGCAGGATGGTCACCGGGGTCGAGGTATAGGGCGCCAGGATCGCCAGCCACCACCCCGTGGTGGTCGGCAGCCCATCCACTGCATCGTCCTCCCCGTAGACCAGGATGTTCTGGATCTGACCGTGGTCCAGGTCCGGGGTGGCGGCCGTGATCTGGCCCATTCCCCCGACCGGACCCAGCAGCAGCACCGACACCAGCCACGTGGACACCGCCAGAGCCGCCCCCGCGCCGAGCAGGGCAGCCGCGACCTTCTTCGAGTTCAGGTCCAGGCGACCGACCACCATCCCCACGCAGATGTAGGCCACCCAGGGCAGGACCGGGTAGTTCCCGGTGAGCAGCATGTCGGTGAGGAAGACCCCCGGGTGGGCCGCCGCCAACCCGAAGGTGTACTCGTCGTCGAACACCGGCATCTCCGGCCACCCGGCGCGGACCAGTTGCATCGCCACCGGCCCGGCCACCGCGAAAACCACGGCCAGGACCAACAGGGTCCGCCGCCCCAGGCCCAGCAGGGGTGCCGCCAACAAGAACAGGATCCCGTAGTACGGCAGGATGATCGCCACCGCCGTGTCCGTGGACCCCAGCAGCAGCCCGATCCCGGTGATCAGCACGGCTCGTAAAGCGAGGGCTCCCCGTGCGGCGGTCATCGCCCGTCCGATGGGTGGTTGCCGGCCGCCGGTCTGCAGGGCGATGGAGATCCCCGCGATCAGCGCGAAGAGCGCGGCCACCCGGCCCGCGAGCACGGTCCAGACCAGCAGGAGGTCTCCGGTCGGGGTATCGGGTAGCACGTTCACGACCACGATCCCGATCAGGGCCAGCCCCCGGGCGACGTCGACGCCCTCCACCCGGCGCGACACCGGGCCGCCCGGAGGCGCCGGCCCCGGGGTGGAGAACCCCTCGGCTGGTTTTGGCACGCGAATTCCACCAGTGGCCACTGCCACATCACCCCCTTTCAGGGTGTTCCCAGGGCAAGCACCGCTGCACCATTCCAGCTGGAAACCGCCGATAGGGCGATGGCGCGTCAGCCGGAGCGCCAGTCCGTCCACACGGCTTCGGCCCCGGAATGGCCGGTCACCACGACCTGATAGATCAGAAGCAACCCGGCCAGGACGGTGAGCACCCGCAGAGCCGCCACCATCCACCGAATGTCCCGTCCCGGGGCCAACCACTTGATCCGGGAAGTGCTCCAGGGGCCGGTGACCGCCACCGTCAAGATCACGACGACGGCGAAGACTCCCGCGACAATCTCGAGCCGGTCACCCTGGGCGGCATGAGCCTCGATCAGGGAGCTGGGGGATCCGACCTCCTCCAAGGCCTCCTCCAAGACCTCCCCGGCACTGGCGGTCAGTATCGTAAGGGCCGCAGTGAGTACCGCCAGGATGACGATGGGCCATTCCAGGACACGTTGCCAGGGTGGGCGCAGGGCGTAGACGATGCCGGTCAGGCCGGCCACCGGTGCGAAAGCGACGACCGCGTGCAGGAACAAGATGTGCGCAGGAAGCCCCAGAATCTCTACCATGAGCGCTGCCTTTCAGGTTCAAAGTGCCACCGGATTCCGAATCGACACCTGCCTTGAGGTGCACCCCCGCGCTGAACTGTGCGCCTCACAGCTGAATGCCTGCTGAGCTGGCCCTGATACCTGCCTGAGGATCGGGTCGCGCACAAGTGCCCATCACCCACCGGCCGAAAGGACCCTAGGGCGGCCTCCCGGTTTGTCCCTACGGTGACTACGATCGATAGAGTGTTCAAGGCCGCCATGAATCCTGGGCCACTCGATGGCATTCTGACGGTCGCGTCGATAACTACGCCCGCATAGACCTAAACGCCACAGTGAGCCTTCCGCAACGGGATCCGCTTACGAAAGAACTCGGTACGGGCTACCGCACCAGCAGGTTCTCGTGAACCTGCGTCCAGCCGTCATCGGTGAGATCGGTGGTGTTGGCCCCGTCGCGCACCACCCTGGCCTCAGCGCCGGCCACTCCGAGTGTCGCCAGCTGGGTATCAACATTGGAAGGGCCGTCACAGGCGGACGACTCCGCTTCCACGGCCACAATGCACACACCGCCGGCCATGCCGGGGTCGGCGGGCTTGGCAAGGAAGTATGAGATGCCCTCATGTTCGCCGACGAACCGGGCGCTGTCCGGCTCCATCTCACCCCGATACAGGTTGGCGGGCAGCGTCCGGTCGTCGGCTGCCGGCTCGTCCAGGACGCTGATGCCGGCATTGGCTTGGTTGCTGCATCCCGACACCAGGAAAAGCATGCACATAGCGGCGGCTGCCAAACCCTTGCGTTGCATTATGGCTCCTGACCATGGGCGTAGTGATACCCGCCACCATAGTCAGGAACGACTGAACCGCGTCAGGCTCGTGCCGCCTACGGAACACGGTGCCCCGCAAGGGGATCCCTTTCCGGGGAGTCTTGTTGAATGGGGGAATGGATATTCGCCCCTGCACCGACGCGGACCTGAGCGTGTTGTGCTCGCGCTGGAGGACACCCGGTGGCGTCCACGAGGCACACCATGTCTGCCAGCGGGCCGGCCAGACCACGTACCTGGTCGCGTGGCATGACCAGGAGCCACTGGGCTCCGGGGTCCTGCAATGGGGTGGGTGCATCGGGTCCAACGCCCGGACCGCGTACCCCGAGGCGGTGGAACTCAATCACCTGCAGGTCCGCGACGAGTATCGCGGACAAGGAGTGGGCAGCGCCCTGATCGCCGCCGCCGAGGACCTCATCGCGCGAACCGGCTGCTACCAGATGGCGGTCGGCGTCGCCGAGGACAACCCGGCCGCGGAGCGTCTATACCGCCGCCTGGGATACCGCCGCACCGGGGTCCTCGATGTCAGCGAGTACGACTGGATCACCCCCGAGGGAACAGTCCGCCATGAGACCGAACGCGATCACCTGCTGATCAAAGCCTTGAACTACACCAGTGAGCAGGAGGGGTAGTGCTCGTCGTCGAACGCGTGGTCGACCTGCTGACGGACCACTCGGTGGTCGAGGCCGACGCCGACATCCAAGAACGTGACTACTGGCTGGTCTATCTCGAGTACCGCCACATCACCGCCACCCTGATCTTCAATGGCCACTACTCCACCGACGACCGGATCAAGTACGGCCGTGAGCCGGGTTCCATACTCGAGGGGCCCGGTCTCTGGTACGTCCCGGACGGCACGCCGGCGGAGATCGCCTCGTTCCTGGCCGGCTGGATGATCGGCCGAGCCGGGGCGCCCCGCAACCCTTGCCCATGACCCAGCTACCCGGACGGGTGCCGGCCGAGTCCGATCCCCACGAAGGCGGGACCATTCCGCGTCCCAGCCAGTGGTTCTCCCCGTCTGCATTCTTTGAGGGTCAGCACCGGTCCCGCCTGGACCCGGACGAGCGGACCGGATGAGCACCCGGTGACCCCACCACCAGTTCCTCTGGTTCACCCAGCTGGACTGCCCCACGAGGGGATCCCCAACCGATACAGCGTCCGTGGACCCCGCGTCGGCGCAGGCACGGCTCACAGCACGCCACGGAACGTGGGGGCCGAGCCTTCCGGGTGGGAGGCGACGGACCGGGTGGCCAGCCCCTTCCCAGCGTGATAGATGACGGCCGCCCATGCTTGTCGACCTAGCCCCGCAGTACCGCGCGCAGCGTCGGCCGGGAGGCGGCTACCCCCAGCCGGATGAGCGCGACGCCGGCCACCAGGCATCCGGCGACCAGCGCCATGGAGGTGGGGCTGAACACGATCGCCGCGCCGATCATTGGCAGCGTGGTGATCACGGCGGCCCCGACGGAGAACACCAGCACGGTCCACAGCGGGCCGAACACCGAGCGCCGCCGGATGGCCTCCATCGTGGCTTCGGTCATCCCGATCCGGCCGAGCCCGCGGTACATCTCGGCTCGGTCCAGGACCTGTGCGGCCTGGGTGATGCCCACCGAGCACGCGGTCAGCACGAAGGCGATGAGCATGGTCAGCAGCACGCCCGTGCGCAGGTCCGCCATCAGCAGCAGGTCCTCCGGCCGGGCGCCCTCGGCCGACGTCGCGCCGGCCAGACCCATGCCCGCGCCGCCGACGACGCCGATGTACACGGTCACCGCCAGCCCGCCGACCTGGCGCCAGGCCTGCTGCGGGGACTCCAGGACGTTGCGGGCGGCCACCAGCTGGTTAGGGCCCTTTGCCCGGCGCCAGGACCGTCGGCTCATGACGGCCAGCAGCCAGGGGCCGATGAAGTGCAGGGCCAGCAGGGGCAGTCCGAAGCCGATCAGCACCATGACGAGGAAGAACATCATGTCCCCGACCCCGGCGACTTGCAGCATGAGCTGCGCCACGGCCACGCCGGCCAGCGCCAGCACCACCCGCACCCAGTGGACCCGGGCCGGTTGTTGACGGGTGCGCACTCCGAGCGGGGTGATCTCAATCCGGCGTAGTCCGGCCAGCGAGCTCAGCACCGCCAGCAGCAGCAGGGCACCGAGCACCGCGGCCAGCCAGGGCCCGCCCAGCCACATCCCCGCCCCGCCGATGGGCCGTCCGGCGAACGGGATCAGTCCGACCACGGGCATCAGGACCAGGTACCCGGCGACGCCGACCACCAGCCCGGCGGCGGCCAGCACCGCCGCCTCCGCCACGGCCAGGGTGCGCACCGTGCCGGTCCCGGCACCCAGCAGGCGCAGGGAGGACAGTCGTTCGTCCCGCCGTCGGGCCAGCAGCTTTGCCGCGGCGCCGGCCAGCCCGGCCAAGGGGAAGATCAGCAGCATCAGGGCGAACACCGAAAGCATGAGGTAGAAGCCGCCCAGCTCCCCGGTGATGGACCAGAAGGAAGATGCGCCACCGGCCACCAGCAGGGTCAGCGTGCCGACGATCGCGAAGGAGGCCACGGGCAGCACCCACACCTGCCGGTCGGAGAACAGCTTGCCTAGGAACAAGCGCAGCAGCGCCGCCGTGCCGTGGCGTCCGATACCCGTGCCCGACGGTGACGGGCCGGGCATCGCCGGAAGGTCACCGGCCGGCGTCGGAGCGTGGTCCCCGGTGGGGATCCCGGCGCGCGATCCGGACGGGGACGCGGGCAAACGCGCGCTCATCGGTGGCCTCCCTGGGAGCCCGCGGGGGACGCGGACCGTCCGGTGGCTGAGTCGGCCACGATCCGTCCGTCCTGCACGCGGACCAGGCGGGAGCAGCGGGCGGCGGTGGCCTCGTCGTGGGTGACCATGACCAGGGTGTGGCCGCGGCCGACGGTGGAGTCCAAGAGCGCGGTGAGCACTGAGGCGGAGGTGACCGAGTCCAGGGCGCCGGTGGGTTCGTCCGCGTAGACGACCTGCGGGTCGGCGACCTGGGCCCGGGCGATGGCCACGCGCTGGGCCTGGCCGCCGGAGAGTTCCCCGAGGCGGCGGTCCTGCATCCCGTCCAGTCCCAGGGCGGCTAGCCACTGCCCGGCGTGGTGCTCGGCGGCGGGGCGGGGCACGCCGGAGAGCATGAGTGGCAGGGCGACGTTCTCCTGCGCCGTGAGCTCGGGCAGCAACAGCCCGTCCTGGAAGACGAAGCCGAGGCGTTCGCGGCGCAGTCTCGCCCGGGCGTCCTCGTCCAGGGCGGTGACCTCCACCGGGTCGGACCCGGGCGCCGTGAACAGGACCGAGCCGGCCTCGGGCAGCAGGATCCCGGAGAGCACGTGCATCAGGGTGGTCTTGCCGGACCCGGACGGGCCCATGATCGCGACCGACTCACCGATCCCCACGGTGAGATCGACGCCATCGAGGGCGCGGGTGGTGCCGTAGTCCTTGACGAGGTTACGTGCGGTGAGCAGGGGCGGGGTGCCGATGGAGGGGTGGGTCATCATGGGTTCCACTCTCGCGTCGAGGCTGCCCCGCCGTCGTCGGCCCTCAGGGTGAACCTGGCCGGCGTGGATCCCCCCGGAGGATGAGGCAACAGGCGGTCCCGGAGGCGGAGTTACGGTGGCGAACGTGGACACCGCGCTGGGACCAGCTCAGTCCGGAGGAACCGATCCCTCTCCAGACTCAGTATCTTCTGAGACGACGCAGCAACTCCAGGCTGCCCCTTCACCGACGCCGTTTCACATGGGGATCCTCCAACGGGCGCCTCTCATCGGAGGGCTGCACAACTCCTGGATGGCCACGCTCAGAATGTTGTGTACGCCGGGTGCGGAGCTTGCCCTTTGCGGGATCCGCGTGCGCACCATGGCACGTGCCCAGCACTTTCCTCACTGTCGTGGGAC
>NZ_DAOMPX010000038.1:0-27744 GCF_035445025.1 Citricoccus sp.
TCGAGCTGGATGGTCACTGGTGTGCTCCTGGGTGCTTCGGTCCGGTACGGCGGAAGTGCGTGAGGGGTGCCGGCCGGGCCGGGCGCCGCATCCAGTGTAGGGCGGGGCGGCGCGGGGCGGGCCGGGATGACGGGCGGGGACGACCGGGACCATCCCGGTGCCGGCGCCGGACGGCCCCCGGGCCGGGGCGGCGTCCGGGCCTCACTCGCCGTGGGACTGGGCCAGGTGCTCCACCAGCGTCGAGGCGCGTTCCTCGGTCCGGCGCTGCAGGCCGAACTCGGCGGCGAACAGCACGCCGTAGCCGAAGGTGTCCTCGCCGGCCTTGGCGGCCTTCTTCGCGGTCTGCAGCACGTGCTCCTGGAACATGATGGAGTCCCGGTGCTCACCCAGGGCCTCCTGCAGCTTCTTGGCCGTCTTCATGCGTGCCACCAGGTGGGCTCCGAGGTCCAGTCCGGTCGCGTCCTGGACGGCCTTGACCGCGTAGCGCAACCGCTTGGCCTCCTTGCGGACCTCGTGCATCAGCTCGATGCGGTGCTCCGGGTCCTCCTCGGCGGCGGCCCGTTCGGCCAGCTCCAGCACCGCGTCGACCTGCTCGGCGGCCAGCGGCTCCAGGGTCCCGGCGGCGTCGGCGGCCCGGGCCTCGTCGACCTCCGGGTGCAGCGGCACGTCGCGGGCATAGGCGTCCAACCGGTCCATGACGTCGAAGTACCACTGGGTGCGCATCCGCTTCAGGAGCTTGTCATGGGCCGTGGCGTACTCGTCGGCCTTGACCTTGCGCAGTCGCTTGACCGTCTTGCCGGGGACCCTCGCCGCCACCGGTCCATCGGCTCCACCGGGCAGGTCCTCCACCTTCTCGTCCACCTGGTCCCGGACCACCTCGGCGTCCCGGGCCACGGAGAGCAACCGACCGAGGGTGCGCAGGTCCTTGTTCACCCCCGCGGTGGCGTCCGGGTCCAGCAGCGGCGCATAGGCCTGAAGGGTGGAACGCAGGGTGCGGCACACCACCCGGAACTGGTGGATGGAGTCCTCCACGTCCCGCCGCACCAGGGGGTCCCAGCCCTTGAGCACCTTCATCTGGGCGCGGACGGTCTTGGTCAGCACGGCGTGCAGTCCCGGGGTGGTCCCCTCCGGGGCGTCGCCCCCCTGGGGGTCCAGCGGATCGGCCGCCTTGCCGACCACCTTCTCCACCTTCGAGCCCGCTGCCGAGGGCCGGGCCCCGGAGTCCTGCAGGACCTTCCCGACGGCGTCCAGGAACCTCACGGTGCCCGAGGCCGGTTCCTCCGTGGGCGCCTCACGAGCGGCGCTCCCGTCTGCTCCCGCGGGGGCGCCGTCGCCCGCGCCCGCGGGACCACCGGCGGGCCGACCCTCACCACCGGAGGCCCCCTCCGGCGTCGGGCCCTGACCTGCCACCTCCCGAACCTTCAGGGCGGAGTCCAGCAGGTCCGCGTCCACGACCTCGACCTCCCACTCCCGCCAGTGCTGGACGCGGGACTCGGAGCGGAACCCCACCGACATGGCGGCCACCTGGTCGTCGCAGACCTCGGCGAGCTGGCGGCCGTGGAAGTCCATCAGGTCCACCACCGAGCGCAGGGTGTTGAGCCGGGCGATCGGCCCGAGCGACTTGCCGCGCACGTGGACCTGCACCAGGTCCAGGATCCGGTCCGGGACGCGCACGCCCTCGGGCCCGGGCGCGACGTCGGCGCAGTCCTCCGTGCCCAGCGGGGACTGCAGTTCCAGGCGGTGTTCGCCGGACTTGATCTTCACGTGCCAGCCGGCGTCGGTCCCCCCGGTGCGCCGGCGCAGGGTCACCCCGCTGGCCGAGAGGTCGCGGTCCACGGTGTCGAAGTACACCGCCTCCAGGGCCACCGGCGGGCGGTACCGGACCTGGGCCACACCGCCCACGCCGTTGAGCCGGGGCAGGGACGCCTGGCCGTCGACGTCGTACTTGCGCTCGATCTCCACATGGACTGCGTCACTCATGGCACCATGATCCCAGAAACGGCGCCGAAGCCCCGGAAGAATCGAAACCCGCCATCACCTCCTCGAATTCCCGCACCAGCCCATCCTCGACCCTGCCCACGGGGGAGGAGATCGTCCAGAACCTGCCGTGGCGGTGGAACACCCAGGGCCGGGTCTTCATCGTCGGCGGCCTGGGATTCATGTTCGATGCCTGGGACGTCTCCCTCAACGGAGTGCTGATCCCGCTGCTGCGCGAGGAATGGGCCCTCAGCGCCGGCCAGGCCGCGTGGATCGGCACCGCGAACCTGATCGGCATGGCCCTGGGCGCCTTCGTGTGGGGCACCGTCGCGGACCGGGTCGGGCGCAAGAAGGCATTCGCGGCCACGCTGCTGGTCTTCTCGGTCTTCACCCTCGCCGGTGCCCTGACCGGCGGTATCGGCTGGTTCGTGCTGTTCCGGTTCCTGGCCGGATTCGGTCTGGGCGGCTGCATCCCCGTCGACTACGCCCTGGTCGGGGAATTCACCCCGCGCAGGCACCGGGGCACCGTGCTGACCGCCATGGACGGCTGGTGGCCGATCGGGGCGGCCGGCTGCGGCTTCCTGTCCGCCTGGCTGGTCGCCACGTGGGGTGACTGGAGGCTGCCCCTGCTCGTGATGATCCTGCCCGCGCTGCTGGTGTTCCTCGTCCGGTTGATGGTCCCCGAGTCCCCCCTGTTCCTCATCCAGCAGGGCCGCGAGGCCGATGCACGCAAGGTGATCGACGACATGGTCCGGCGCACCGGCGAGCCCGCGCGCGAGTACGTGCTGCCGCCCGTGCCGAAGCCGAAACCGCTGACCGTGGGCGCCCTGGGCGAACAGCTGGCCTCGCTGTGGCGGTACTCCGCCAAGGTCACCCTCGTGTCCTGGGCGCTGTTCTTCACCATCATGCTCGTCTACTACATCGCACTGCAGTGGCTGCCGACCTTCCTCATCGACGCCGGTTACGAGCAGGCCCGGGCGTTCATCATGACCGGCGCCATGGCCGCCGTCGGGCTGCTGGGCGTGATCGTGGCCGCCTGGCTGGTGGAGAAGACCGGCCGCAAGTGGCTGCTGGCGGTCACCGCCGTGGCGTCCTCGTTCCTGATGGCCGGGCTGGCCGCGCTGCTGGACGTGCCCGCCGCCGTGCTGCCCCTCGTGCTGTCCTTCGGGTTCGTGGTACAGGTCGCGATCCCCGTGCTCTACACCTACGTCTCGGAGCTCTACCCCACCGAGCTGCGCGGATCCGGCTTCGGCTGGGCCTCGGCCGTGTCCCGGATCGCCGCCGGAGTGGGCCCGCTGGTCTTCGTCGCCTGGCTGGTCCCGGTCATGGGCCTGGTCTGGTCCTTCGTGGTGACCGGCGTGCTGGTGGTGGCAGCGGTCGTGTTGATGATGGCCATGGCCCCGGAGACCAGGGGCCGCGAGCTGGAGGTCACGGAGGCCGCCTGAGCTCCGCCCCCTGGACGGTCTTCCCGCCGCCGTGCGGGCAGGACCGATGCGTCACACCTCGGGGGCAGACCCGGCCGGTGGTGATGGCCCGCACAGCGGGGTGACGGGTAGAGGTTGATAGATCAATCTCATGTGGGCGTGGCGTCGCTCGGGGAACCCCCGGTGGACACCTGGCCGTGGCCTCGGGGAAACCCGCATCGCAGAGGGTGGACCAGTCCGGCCGAGCCGCGGCCGGGCTCCATCACACCACCCAGGAGGGGTCCTGATGAACCACCAGCAGAGGAAGCGTGCCCGGCTGACCGCCGGCACCCTCGCCATCGTCGCCGCCGCCACCCTCGGCGCGAGCGCCGCGACGGCCGCGCCGTCGTCGTCCACCGGGGCCGGGCAGGCCCCCGCCCAGAGCCCCGCCCAGCAGGACGGGGCGGACTGGCAGGAGACCGCGTACCGCGGCGAGGTCGAGGTCGTCCGCAACGGCCGGACCGACCGCGAGACCGTTTCCGGCGCCGTCTTCGACGACAAGGACCGGGACTCGAACCAGGACGCCGGCGAGCCGGGTGTGCCCGGGGTGAAGGTCTCCAACGGCCGCGAGGTCGTCACCACGGACGGCCAGGGCCGCTACGAGCTGCCGGTCGAGGACAACATGACCGTGTTCGTCACCCAGCCGCGCGGTTACCAGGTCCCCGTGGACGAGGACAACGTGGCCCAGTTCTCCTACAACCACCTGCCCGAGGGCTCCCCGGAGCTGAGGTTCGGCGGCATCGACCCGACCGGCGCCGTTCCGGCCGCCCTGAATTTCCCGCTCGCCCAGAGCGGGCTGACCCAGGATCCCGAGCAGTCCTGCGTCATCGGTGGTGACGTCCAGACCTACACCGAGCAGGAGGTGGAGTTCGCCCGCGCCGGCGTGTTCTCCGACCTCGCCGCGCGGACGGACTACGCCGGCTGCGGTGCCCTGTTCATCGGCGACGTGGTCGGCGACGACCTCTCCCTGTACCCGAAGACCCGCGAGCTGGCCTCCATGCTCAACGGCCCCGCCCGCTTCCTGCCGGGCAACCACGACATGGACTTCGACGCCACCGAGCGCGAGCACTCCACGGACACCTTCCGGGCGAACCTGGGAGCGCACTACTACTCCTACGACGCGGGCAAGGCCCACGTGGTGGCCCTGAGCACCGTGGACTTCCCCGTGAAGGAGAACGCCCGCCCGGGTGACTACAACGGCAGCATCGACGCCCGCCAGATGGAGTGGCTGCGCAACGACATCGAGAACACCCCGGAGAACAAGGTCATCGTGCTCGCCGGCCACGTCCCGCTGCTCGACTTCGCCGATGAGAGCAGCAAGAAGCACCAGATCGACCAGGTCAAGGAGGTCTACGAGATCCTCGAGGGCCGCGAGGTCGTCACCCTGGGCGGCCACACCCACTCCCTGGAGAACCTGCGGGCGGGTGACTCGATGAAGGGCTGGAAGGACCTGTTCGGCGTGGACGAGCTGCCGTTCACCCACATCACCGCCGGCGCCATCTCCGGCGACTGGTACAACGGCCGGCTGCTCGAGGGCGGTTACCCCGAGGCCGTGCAGCGTGACGGCGCCATGCCCGGCGTCCTGACCCTGGACCTCAAGAACACCGAGGTCACCGAGCGCTTCACCGTCCGCGGTGCCGACGAGGACGAGCAGATGTCCCTGTCCGTGAACACCCCGCGCTACCGCGCCTGGTTCGAGCAGTACAAGGGCCAGCGCGGCAAGGCCCCGGCCTTCGAGAACCCGCTGCAGGTCTCCCGCGCGGACCTCGCGGACACCACGTGGCTGACCACCAACTTCTGGATAGGCTCCACCGGCTCGGCCGTCGAGGTCTCGATCGACGGTGGCGAGGCCACCCAGGCCACCCGCACCCAGCCCCTCGAGGGCGAGGGCGCGCTCGTGGGCGCGGAGTACTCCGACCCGGCCGCGGTCCAGCAGCAGCTCGTCCACGGCGGATCGCTCGCGGACCGCTCGATGCACCTGTGGCAGTTCGAGCTGCCGGAGGACCTGGCGGCCGGCGAGCACACCGCCGAGGTGACCGCCACGGACGTGCACGGTCGGGCGTTCACCGAGGAGATCACCTTCGAGGTGACGGAGTGATGCCCACGCGGGCCCTGGCGGCCTGAGGCCATCCTGCCGGAACCGGAGTCCCGGCGATCCTGAGGAGAACCCGTGATCCTCACGGAGTCACGTCCTGATCGCCGGGACTTCCCCGTCCTGCCGGGCTGTCTGCCGTTCGTGCCGCGATAGCGTGAGGGCACCAGACCACGGAGTCCGACGAGGAGCGAGCCATGGCGGAACGGATGATCCAGGCGGGCGGCGTCGAGCTCTGCACCGAGGCCTTCGGCGACCGGGCGGACCCGCCCCTGCTGCTCGTCATGGGCCTGGGCGCCTCAATGCTCTGGTGGGACGAGGGCTTCTGCCGCCTGCTCGCCGACGGTGGACGCTTCGTCATCCGCTACGACCACCGGGACACCGGTCGCTCGGCGGCCTACCCACCCGGCCACCCCGGGTACACGGGTCAGGACCTGGTGGACGACGCCGTCGGTGTCCTCGACGCCTACGGGCTCCCGGCCGCCCACGTAGTCGGCCTCTCCGCGGGTGGCGGGCTGGCTCAGCTGCTCGCCCTCGACCACCCGGCCCGTGTGCTCTCCCTGGTCCTGATCAGCACCAGCCCCGCGGTGCCCGGGGAGCGCCGGCTGCCGCCTCCGACCCGAGATGTCCTGGACTTCGCCTCCACGGTGGACGTCGACTGGTCCGACCCCGCGTCCGTCGCCGACTACCTCGTCGGGTACGAGCGGATGCTCACCGGCCCCGACCGCCCGGTCGACGTGGCCGCGGTGAAGGGTCTCGTGGCCCGTGACGTCGCCCGTTCCCGGGACATCCGGACGATCCAGAACCACGACCTGCTGGAGGACGAGGAGCGCCCCCTGGGGCCGCTGTCCTCGATCACCGCCCCCACGCTGGTCATCCATGGCGGTGCCGATCCGCTCTTCCCGCCCGCCCACGGGAGGGCCCTGGCCGAGGAGATCCCGGAGGCCCGTCTCCTGCTGCTCGAGGCGGCCGGCCATGGTCTGCAGCGGACGGACTGGCAGATCGTGGCCCGCTCGATCCTGGAGCACACCGCGGCCGACCGGTGACCCCCTCACCCCCGACGCCGCAGGAACTCCCGGAACGTCATCGGCGCCGTCCCGGTGACCGCCTCGACGTCCCCGCTGACCACGTCCAGCTCACCCCGGGCGATCGCCGTATAGGTCGACACCCAGGCATCGGCCTGCCACGACGGCGGGTTCCACGCCCGGCGGGACGCGTACGCCTCCTCCACCGTCTCGTCGTGGAAGCGCACCTCGGTACCCTCCACCTCGGAGGTGATCCGGGCGACCTCGTCGAAGGCCAGGGTCTCCGGCCCGGTGAGGCGATAGGTCCGCCCCGCGTGCCGGGCGGGGTCCTGGAGGACGTGCGCGGCGGTGCGGGCGACGTCCTCGTGCGCGACGAAGGCGCACCTCCCGTGTCCGGCCGGACCCCGGATGACGCCGTCCTCGCCCACCACCGCGCGGGCCATGTCCATGTAGAAGCTGTCCTGCAGGAACGTGTACGCCATGCCCGAGGCGACGATGTCCCCCTCGGTCGCCGCGTGCGTCTTCGCCAGGGTGAAGGTCGCCTCCGGGCTCGCCCCCAGGAAGGAGGTGTAGACCACGTGCCGCACCCCGGCCCGCGCCGCGGCCGCGACGAACGCCTCGTGCTCGGCCCGGCGGTGCTCGGACTCCGAGGCGGAGACCATGAACAGCACGTCCACGCCGGTCAGGGCCCTCGTGGCGGCCCCGGTGTCCGCGTAGGGGGCCACGTGCACGGTGGCCCCCGGCAGCCCGGGCGCCCGCGAGGGGTCCCGCACCAGCAGTCGCAGCGGGATCCCGGCGCCGGCCAGCAGCCGGGCGACGCGGCCGCCGAGCTGCCCGGTGGCACCGGTGACGGCGATGGTGGGGTCTGACATGGACGGCTCCCGGACAGAGTCGCCGCACGGGCACGGCGAGAACGAATTCCCCATGGTATTCCCCGCCGGTGCCTCCGCCCATCCTCCTGAGCGCTTCACGAGGGGCCCGGGGACGTCGCGGCGGTGCTCCCGGCAGGCCGTGCGGTGTAGGACCATGGACGCCATGGACATCCGCGACGAACGGCTCAGCATCCCCGCCGGTGAGGAGACCGTCACCGCCGCCTACGCCCGCCCCTGCTCCCCCACTGCCACCGTGGTGGTCGCGCACGGCGCCGGGGCCGGCATGGACCACCCCTTCCTCACCGGGTTCACCGGCGCCCTCAACGACGCCGGCGTGGCCACCTGGCGCTTCAACTTCCCCTACGCGGAGGCCGGGAAGAAGTTCCCCGACCGCGCCCCCAAGGCCGTCGCCACTTGGCGCGCGGTGATGGCGGCGGCCCGCGAGCGCGCCGGGGGTGCTCCGGTCTGGGCAGCCAGCAAGTCCTTCGGCGGCAGGATGGCCTCGATGGCCGTCGCCGAGGGCATGGAAACCGCGGGGCTGGTCTTCCTGGGCTACCCGCTGCACCCACCGGGCAGACCGGAGAAGCTGCGGGACGAGCACCTCTACGGGCTCACGCTGCCCATGCTCTTCCTGCAGGGCTCCCGGGACGCGTTCGCCCTGCCCGGCGAGCTGGAACCGGTGGCCGGGCGCATCGGGGACCATGCCGTCGTGCGCCGGGTGGCGAACGCCGACCACTCCTTCACGGTGCCGCGGGACCGGCGCAACCAGGAGCAGACCGGGGCGGGCCTGGCCCCCGCGGTGCTCGAGTTCATCGCCGGCGGCGCGTAGGGCCTACCGGACGCGCGGCAGGCGCATCAGCGCCTCGAGCGGGCCCACCTCGAACCGGCGGGTCCACAGCCAGGCGAAGAGCAGGGACGCCAGGCACAGCACGGCGGTGACCGCGTAACCGCCGGCCAGCGAGCCGGGTCCGGGCCGGACGAACACGGCCAGGGCCAGC
This sequence comes from Citricoccus sp., assembly GCF_035445025.1. NCBI lineage: Bacteria > Bacillati > Actinomycetota > Actinomycetes > Micrococcales > Micrococcaceae > Citricoccus > Citricoccus sp. The sequence continues at coordinate 8,428 of NZ_DAOMPX010000038.1, forward strand.
AGGTGGCCCACGTAGACGGTCAGGGACAGCCGCCCCATGGCGGCCAGCGCCGGTGTCCATCGGGCCAGGAAGCGCTCCGCCGCCAGGCACGCACCGAGGATGCACAGTGCCGCACCGGTGCTCGAGATGAGCCACAGCGGCATCTGGGAGTGCCCGGTCACGGACACCAGCCGGTCCCAGCCGACCGTCCGCCCGGGCTCTCCGACCAGCAGGACCAGCAACCGGGAGAAGGCGTAGGCCCCGACGGCGGCCACCGCACCGCCCACCAGGAACATGCGCTGAAGCCGTCCGTCCCGCAGGTCCAGCCGGCCGAGCACCATCCCGAGCAGGAACGGCGCCACCCACACGACGGCGGGGTAGGACCCGGAGAACAGGATGTCGTCCAGGATCTCCGGCGGGGGGTCCACGAGGGTGGGTTCCTTGATGGTGAAGGCATCCGTGCCGTGCCGCACGGCCACCCAGAGGATCGGGCCCGCCACGAGGAAGGTGGCGGACAGGGCGGCCAGCAGCCACGTCGGAGCCCTCAGCAGCGGCAGGCACACGATGAACAGCAGACCGTAGAGCGGCAGGATGACGCTGGCCTCATGGCCGGCCATCTGCAGGGCCAGCCCGCCCACGAGCAGCAGGGCTGCCCGCCACACCACGGTCTGCCACGGCAGGGGACCAGCTAACGGCCCTCGCGAGGAACGCGTGAGGATGGACATCCCCACGCCGGCCAGCAGCATGAACAGCACGGAGGACCGTCCCAGCGGGAGGTCGTAGAGCGTGCCGAACAGGCCGCCCTCACCCCGGGGGCCGACGTTGACGGCGATCATCCCGATGATCGCCAGTGCCCGCGCCACGTCCAGGCCGACCACGCGGCCGGCCCTCGGGGCAGGCTCACCGGTACCGGCCGGGGGTCGTTCGGCCGGCCGGTCGTCGTCGGATTGCTGGAAGGAGGATGGGACGGCGCCCATGAGGGTCATCCTTCACCCTGTGGGGCCGCGACGTCGGCGATCTCCACGTCGGCCTCCCGGCGGCTGTCGGTGGCCCCGGTGACCTCACCGGTGGCGTAGTCGATCTCCAGGGCCTGCACCGAACCGAAGATCGCCTGTTCCCGCTCGGTGCGCTGGAGCTCCCACTTCCGCTCCTCGATGAGCCGGGCGAGGTCCCCGGACGGTTCCTGCTCCACGGCCAGCACGCCGTCCTGGAGGTGGTACCGCGGGGCGTCGACGGCCTCCTGCAGCGGGGCGTCCTGCAGCGCCCAGGCCACGAGGACCCCGGAGAGGATGTTGGGGATCTGGTGCCCGCCCGGACTGCCGAGCCCGAGCACGGGACGGCCCTCGTCGTCGAGCACCATGCTGGGGGCGGACCAGCTCACGGACTTGCGCCCGGGCTCGGGCCTGTTCGCCGGGGACGCCTCGCTCTCGAAGCGGGAGAGCTGGTTGTTGAGGAAGAACCCGCCCACGGAGGCGGACTCACTGCCGCCCCAGAAGCTCGTCAGGGTGTTGGTCATGGAGACGGTGAACCCGGACCGGTCCACGACCGTCAGGTGGGTCGTGTTGCCCGCGGTCACCACGCCGGTGGCCGTCACCGGTCGAACGCCGTCGTCGGCTCCGGTGGCCCCGGCACCGGTCCCGCCGGCCAGCAGGCCCACGCGGTCGGCGATGCCGGCGTTGCGTGCCGGATCCGTGAGCTGGTCGACCGGGACATCCACGAAGTCGGGATCCCCGAGGAAGTGGGTGACCGATCCCTCGGCCGCGATCCATGCCTCGGCCAACCGGTCCACGTAGCCGGCCGTCCCCGGTTCGTGCTCGCCGACCCCCAGGGCCTCGGCGACCTGGAGCTGCTGGACGAGGGCGGCGCCGGGCAGGGGCGGGGCGGCCGAGAGGACCTCGTAGTCCCCGAACTCCCCGCTGACCGGCTCCACCTGCTCGGGCTCGTAGGCCGCGAGGGACGCGGCGTCGAGCCCGTCGACCTCGCTGAGCCGATCCGCGATGCTGCCGGTGTAGAACGCCTCGGGCCCCTGGTCGGCGATCGTGGTCATGGTCCGGGCCAGGTCCTCCTGCACCAGCGTCTCCCCCGCGGCCAGCGGTTCACCGGAGGCGGAGTGATAGTGCTCCAGGCCCTCGATGGAGGCCGGGCCGAAGTCCGAGCGCATCCGCTGGGCCAGGAAGTCGGAGACGGGGAAGCCCTCCCGCGCCAGGCCGATCGCCGGCTGCAGCAACTGCTCCCACTCCAGCGTCCCGTGGTCGGCATGGATCTGCGCGAGCCCCGCGACGAGTCCCGGGACGCCGGTGCCGGAATCCGGGATCCGCCCGTCCTGCGCCACCACCTCGCGGTAGTCATAGCTCGTGGCCTCCTCGCCCGGGGCCGCCAGGAGGGCCGAGCCACCCCCGCCGATACCCGAGGCGTAGGGCTCCACCACGGCCACGGCGAAGGCCACGGCCACGGCGGCGTCCGCGGCGTTGCCGCCCTCGTCCAGGACCTGCATCCCCGCCTCGACGGCCTCCGGGTGCGCGGCGGAGACGCCGTACTGGTCCAGCTGGGCGGCCGCGCCTGCCGGGGACGTGCGCGGTTCCGCGCTCGCGGAGGGACTGGGGCGCGCGCTGTCACCGGCGGACGACGACGGCGCAGCCGGGGACGACGTTCCGGGCGCCGGTGCGGAGGTCGGCGCCTGGCAGGCGGACAGGGTCAGTACGGCCGCCAGCAGCGGCACGGCACCGAGGGCCGGTTGCTTCTTCATGGGCTCCTTGGGGACGACAGGTCGCCAGTGAAGATCACGGTGCGATCACGACGACAGCCTTCATCGACTATCCCACACTGCGGCCCCCGCCGTCCGGCTCCGAACGGCGGTGGCCCCCGCGTCCGCAGCCCGTTCCCGGTCCGGCGACCGGCCCGGCCGCCGGCCCGGCCGCCGGCCCGGTCCGGCCTGCGCAGGGTTCTCTGCTCCGGCGCACAGTCCCCGCCAAGGTTCGGCCCGTACCGTCGAAGGCGTCACAAGGTGCGAGTGATGATGACAGAAGGCCCCGGCAGTCCCCTCAGCCGGGGCCTTCGCCTTGCCCGGTCCACGGCCTACGCTGTGTCCATGACCGGCACCGACAGCCCCGCAGTCCCTGGTCCCCCCGGATCCGCCGACGTCGACGCGTACATCGACGGGTTCCCCGAGCTGGCCCGTGCCCTGTTGAGGGAACTGCGGGACCTGGCCCGGGCCGTGGTGCCCGAAGCCACCGAGACGCTGAAGTGGAACGAGCCGGCCTACGTCCACCCGCACGGGACCATCCTGTTCCAGTTCTCCGGCCACAAGGCCCACGCCAACATGACCTTCACGCCCAGCGTTCGCGAGGCCTTCGAGGACGAGCTGGTCAACTTCGAGACGGGCAAGGGCTCGGTGAAGCTCTTCTACGGCCAGCCGGCGCCGCACGACCTGCTCGAGCGGATGATGCTGGCCCGGGTGCGCGAGTACGAGGACGAGGGCGTCACCTGGATGTAGCCGGGCCTCTCGCCCCCGGGACCCGCGCCCCTAGACTGCCCCCATGCCCGATCCCACAGACCTCCCCGATCCCGGCGTGCCCACCGCCGTCCTCTTCGTCGACCTGCAGGAGGGCTTCTTCGAGTTCCCCGACCTGCAGGACACCCGCGCCCTGCTGGTCGAGGAGTCGAACTGGCTCGCCGCCCAGGCCCACGCCGGCGGACACGCGGTGTTCGTGGTCAACACGGTGCACCAGGAGGACAAGTCCACCTGGACGCTGAAGATGCTCGAGGACGACCAGGGCTTCAACTTCGAGGGCAGCTGGCAGGCCAGCCTGCTCGACGGGCTGGACCTGGAACCGGCCCGGCACCTGGTCAAGACGCGGGACAGCGCGTTCTTCGGCACCGACCTGGTGGAGCAGCTGCGTGAGGCTGGCGTCCATCGGCTCGTGCTGGCCGGCGTCACCGCGGAGTCCTGCGTCTCAGCCACCGGCCGGGACGCCTTCGCCCACGACTTCGAGGTCGTCTACGCCCGGCAGGCCATCGCCTCCTCCGACGCGGAGCGCGGCTGGACGGACCTGGAGAACGTCAGCGCGGACTTCCGCCAGACGATCCTGAACCGTCCCGAGGTTCAGCGGCTGCTGACCGCGAAGTAGTCCTCCGGCCGTTTCCCGGCGGCGAGCTCCCCGAGCACCGCGAGCAGCAGGTGCCGTTCCTGGACCTTGATCCGCTCGTGCAGGATTTCCTCGGTGTCCGTGGCGAGCACCGGCACGGCGGCCTGGGCCAGGATCGGGCCGGTGTCCACGCCGGCATCGGCGATGTGCACGGTGCACCCGGTGACCTTGACCCCGTACCGGAGGGCGTCCCGGACCCCGTGGGCGCCCGGGAAGGCCGGCAGCAGGGCCGGATGGGTGTTGAGGTACCGTCCGCCGAAGGCCTCCAGGAACTCCTCGCCGACGATCCGCATGAAGCCGGAGGAGAGCACGTAGTCCGGCGCGTACGACGCCGTCTGGGCGGTCAGCGCGTGGTTCCAGGCCGCCCGGTCGGGGAACCGCGCGAAGTCCACCACGAACGTCTCGATCCCGGCGGCCGAGGCGCGGGCCAGCCCGCCGGCGTCGGGACGGTCCGCCCCCACTGCGGCGATCTCCACGTCCAATCGGCCGGCCACGACGGCGTCGATCACCGATTGCAGATTGGTGCCGGATCCGGAGACGAGGGCCACGATGCGCATGGCTTCCATCGTAGGTCCACGTAGGGTGAACCCATGATCTCCTACAGATCAGTCACCAAGCGCTTCGCCGACGGCACCGTCGCGGTCCAGGACTTCAGCCTCGACGTCCCCCGCGGCACCCTGACCGTCCTGGCGGGGTCCTCGGGCTGCGGCAAGACGACCCTCATGCGCATGGTCAACCGGATGGTCGACCCCTCCTCCGGGCAGGTGCTCGTGGACGGTGAGGACGTGGCCGGCCGGGACCCGGTCGCCCTGCGCCGGCGCATCGGGTACGTCATGCAGAACTCGGGACTGCTGCCCCACCGCACCGTCGCCCAGAACATCGCCACCGTCCCGCGTCTCAACGGCGTGGACCGCCGCGCGGCCCGGCGGCGCACCGGGGAGATGATGGAACTCGTCGGCCTGGACGCGAAGCTGGCCGACCGCTACCCGGCGCAGCTCTCCGGCGGCCAGCAACAGCGCGTGGGCGTGGCCCGCGGCCTGGCCGCCGACCCGGACATCCTCCTGATGGACGAGCCCTTCGGGGCCGTGGACCCGCTCGTGCGCTCCGAGCTGCAACGCCAGCTGCGCCAGCTGCACGGCCAGATCGGCACCACCATCCTGTTCGTCACCCATGACATGGACGAGGCCCTGGCCCTCGGCGACCAGATCGTGCTGCTGCGCGCGGGCGCGGACATCGCCCAGCAGGGCACCCCGAGGGAATTCGTCGCCGAGCCCGCCAACGACTTCGTGCGGACCTTCCTCGGGCTGGACCGCGGCCAGCGCACCCTGCACCGCGAGCGCGCCGCGGACGGCTCGATCGTGGTGGTGGACGCCCACGGCCGGCCCGCCGGGGTGCTCGCGGAACCGGACGGCCGGCCCGACGACGGCGCGCGCCCGGGTGCCATGGCCGACGGCGGGCCCCGGCCGGGAACCCAGGACGCGCCGGGCGCATGAACTGGGTCCTGGACAACCTGCCGCTGATCGCGGACCGGACGTGGGCGCACCTGGCCACGTCCCTGCCGGCCATCCTGGCCGCGCTGGTGATCTCCGTCCCGCTGGGCTGGCTGGCCCACCGCTACCGGGTCCTGAACGGCCCCGTGCTGACCGGCGCCGGGCTGATGTACGCGATCCCGTCCCTGCCGCTGTTCATCGTGCTGCCGGTGCTGATCGGCACCGGCGTGCGGGACGTGGTGAACGTGGTCGTGGCCCTGACCCTGTACGGGGTGGCGCTGCTGGTGCGCAGCGTGGCCGACGGGCTGGACGGGGTGCCGCCGGAGGCCCGCAGTGCCGCCGTGGCCCTGGGCTATCCGCCGCTGCGCCGGTTCCTGACCGTGGACCTGCCCCTGGCCGGCCCGGTGATCCTGTCCGGGCTGCGAGTGGTGGCCGTCTCCACGGTGTCCCTGTGCACGGTGGGGGCCGTCCTGGGCATCCCGTCGCTCGGGCTGCTGTTCACGGACGGGTTCCAGCGCGGGATCCTGGCGGAGATCCTCACCGGGATCGTGCTGACCGTGGTGCTCGCGCTGGCCCTGGACCGGTTGCTCGTGGCGCTGGGCCGGTTGGCCATGCCCTGGACGCGTGCGGAGGTGGGGGCATGAACCAGTTGTGGGAGGCCGTGCTCTGGTGCCTGGACCCCGCGCAGTGGACGGGGCCGTCCGGGATCGCCGCGCGGTCCCTGGAGCACCTCGGCTACACGCTGCTGGCCGTGGTGATCGCCGCCGCCATCGCCGTGCCGATCGGCTGGTGGGTGGGCCACACGGGCAGGGGGCGCGGAGCCGCCGTCGCGCTCTCCGGGGCCGCCCGCGCCCTGCCGACCCTCGGGGTGCTCACCCTGACCGCGCTGCTGCTGGGCATCGGGCTGGCGGGGCCGATGACGGCCTTCGTCATCCTGGCCGTCCCGTCCATCCTGGCCGCCGCCTATGCCGGCTTCGAGGCCGTGGACCGCCGGGTAATCGACGCCGCCCGGGCCCAGGGGTACACCGGCGCCCAGGTGCTCTGGCAGATCGAGGTGCCCCTGGGGCTGCCGGTGCTGGTCGGCGGGCTGCGCTCGGCAGCACTGCAGGTGGTGGCCACCGCCACCCTGGCCGCCTACGTCGGCGCCGGCGGACTGGGCCGCTACCTGTTCCTGGGCCTGAAGACCCAGGACTACGCCATGATGCTCGGCTCCTCCCTGCTCGTCGTCGCCCTCGCCCTCGTCCTGGACGGGGTGTTCGCCCTGGCCGGACGCGCCGCCGTCCCACGTGGGGTGACAGTGGCGCGCCGCGGGGTCAACGCGTAGGTTTCAGAACAGCGCCCGTCTCCGGAAGAGGATCCCCATGAAGAAGCCCACCCGCCGTTCCGCCCTGGCCCTGGCCGCCGTCGCCGCCCTCGCCCTGACCGGCTGCGGCAGCTCCGACCCGCTCGGCGGCCAGGACACCGCCTCCGGCTCACCGTCGGCCACGGGGGGCACGGGCGGGAGCGGGGACGCCCTGGTCATCGGCTCCCAGCAGTACTACTCGAACGAGATCATCGCCGAGCTCTACGCCCAGGCCCTCGAGGCCGAGGGCTACACGGTGGAGCGGGACTACCAGATCGGCCAGCGCGAGGTGTACCTGCCGGAGGTCGAGTCCGGGGCCATCGACGTCATGCCCGAATACGGCGGGAACCTGCTCCAGTACTACGACGCCGAGGCCACGGCCACCTCGCCGGAGGACATCCAGGCCGCGCTGGCCGAGGTGCTGCCCCAGGGGCTGCGCCCGCTGGAACCGGCCGAGGCCACGGACCAGGACTCCTACAACGTCACCCGCGCGTTCGCCGAGAAGCACTCCCTGACGTCCCTGGCGGACCTGAAGAACGTGGACGAGCCGCTGAAGGTGGCCGCCAACTCCGAGTTCGAGACCCGTCCCTACGGTCCTGCCGGACTCAAGGAGGCCTACGGGGTGGACGTGACCGTGGTGCCCGTGGAGGACTCGGGCGGCCCGCTGACCGTCAAGGCCCTGGTGGACGGGGACGTCCAGCTCGCCGACATCTACTCGGCCGACCCCTCGATCGCGGCCGAGGACCTGGTGACCCTGGAGGACCCGGAGAACCTGATCCTGCCGCAGAACGTCACCCCGATCGCCTCCGAGGCCGTGGACGAGGAGGCCGCCGCGATCATCGAGAAGGTCAATGCGAAGCTCACCCCGGAGGCGCTGATCGGCCTCAACCGGGAGTCCGTCGAGAAGGAGGCCTCCAGCGAGGACATCGCGCAGGCCTGGCTGGCCGGTCAGGGGCTGTCCTGACACCCCAGTAGGCTGGAGCGGTGAGCCAGACCGCGCCCGGAGCATCGACCGACACCGAACTGACGCGGTACCGCTCGCTGCGCACCGCCCTGGTCTGGCTGGCGGGGATGCTGCTGCTGACATACCTGGCCTCCGTCCTGACCCTGCCGTGGAAGGCCGCCTCCCTGGTCTTCGCCGTCACCGGCATCGTCTTCGGCGTCCTCGCCCTCATCCGCACCGCCCGGATCCCCTCGCCGTGGCTCCTGCGCGTGGGCGCGGTGGCGGGCATGGCCGGCTGCGCCCTCTTCGGGTTCGTCACCGCCTCCCAGGTCGTGTTCTGGGACGCCACCACGCGGTTCGAGGACTGCACCGCCGGCGCGATCACCGAGCGGGCGCTGGAGCGGTGCAGCCAGGAGTACACCGAGCAACTGGCCGGGTTCACCGGTCCGGTCGGCGCCCGGTAACGGGTACGTACCGGCCCGGATCACCCGGACGCGGGTGGTGAGGGGGCACGGTGGGTGGCCTCGAGGGCCACGGCGACCACGTGCCGGAGGTCATGGTGCGCGCCGAAGGCCTCGCGCTGGAGGTGCGCGCCGGTGCCCTGCCGCAGGACCCGGGCCACGACGGCCTCGACCGTCCCCTCCTCCCCGTACTCGACCAGTACGGGCCGGACGCCGTCCAGCAGCCGGCCGAGGACGTCCGCCGCCGGCGCGGGAGTCCCCGTGGCCGGGTCGATCAGCCGGCCCGCGACACCCGAACGGCTGGCCAGCCAGGTCCACACTCCCAGCTCCGAGGCGGGGACCTCGGGAGCCGGCCGGCGTGGCTCCCTGAGGGCGGTCTCCACCAGGGCCCTGACCAGCGCGGCGATCACGGCCGCCACGGCCTGGTCCGTGCAGACGTCGGCGATGCGCACCTCGAGCGTGGGGTAGCGCTCGCTGGGGCGGGCGTCGTAGTAGATCATGCCGGCGTCCAGGGGGACCTGCGTTGCCAGCAGCCGGTCCCGGTGCCGGTCATAACCGGCGGCCGAGCCGAACACCTCCGGCGGACCGCTCACGGGCCATCGGGACATCACCCGGTGGCGGTAGGAGGCGTAACCGGTGTCCACTCCCTGCCAGTACGGGGAGTTGGCGCTGAGCGCCAGCAGGGGGGCGAGCCAGACACGGATCCGGTCGAGGGCGGTCACGGCCTCGTCCCGGGAGGAGACGCCCACGTGGACGTGCAGGCCGTTGGTGAGGTTCTCCAGGGCCATCACCCCGAACTCCCTGCCGATCCGCTGGTAGCGCGCCTTCGGCGTCAGGTGGAGGCTGGTGCCGTCCGGGGCCGTGCCCAGCGCCGCGACCCGTCCGCCGGCCCGTACGGCGGCCTCCTCGGCGAGGGCCCGCCCGGCCCGGATGGCCGCGAACTGTCCGGTCAGGGTGGTCTGCGGCGGGTTGTCGACCTCGATCTGTTCCTGCTGCAGCTCCATCGTCACCCGGTGGCCGGAGGAGGTCTCCTCGGACCGCGGACCCGCCACCGCCTCCCCGGCGGGCAGCGGTTCCAGGGACGGAACCGCCACCAGCAGGAACTCCTCCTCCACACCGAACGTGCGCATCTACCGCCACCTCGCCTCGTCGAAGGCTCCCAGCATGGCAGACGCGGCGTTCCGGCGTGAGCCGGAGCACCCTCGCCGGGGAGGGTCAGGCCGGCGGACTGCTCAGGCCGACTGCCCGATCGCCCCCTGGTTGGCGGTGTGCGAGACCTCGATGCGGCGGGGCTTGGCCTCCTCGGCCACGGGGATCTGCAGCGTCAGCACACCGTCCGTGTACGAGGCGTCGATCCTGTCCGTCGCCAGCCCCTCGCCGAGTGTCAGCTGCCGCGCGAAGGTCCCGGTGGTGCGTTCCCGGGCGAGCCACTGGATCTGGCCCGTCTCCTCGTCCTGCCGGTCGGCGCGGATGGTCAGCGTCCGCCCCTCGAGGTCGACGTCGATCGACCTGGGGTCCACACCCGGCAGGTCCATCTTCAGCACGAAGTGGTCCTCACTCCGGTACAGGTCCATCGGCATCGCCTGTGTCCGCACCGATGATGTCATCTGTCCGAAGACGCCGTTCAGCACCCGGTCGATCTCGCGCAGGGGATCAACATGGTTGGCCACAGAAATCACCTCCATACGGTGACCGGACCCGGGCCTTCCGGGCCGGCGGGCCGTGGCTACGGCCTCGGCAATTATTTAGCACTCTTGGCCGGAGAGTGCCAGAGCCGGGTGCCTAGTCCTCCTCGGGCTCGCGGGTCCTCCCGGCGTCCGTGCCGTCATCGAACCCGTCGGCGTCGTCCGCCTCGTCGTGCCACGCGTCCGGCAGCACGAAGCGGTCCCGCTCCCACCACGGGGACACCAGGTAGCCGATCATCGCCCCCAGGCCCACGAGGACGCCGAGCAGGCCGGCGGCGGCCCAGGGATTCGGGCCCAGGCCGGTCATCCGGCCCACCCCCAGGGACCCCCCGGAGACGGCGAACGGGAGCAGGGACAACAGGGCGGTCGCCAGGGCCACCAGCAGGCCCAGCACCAGGGTGGAGGCGGTCAGCGAGGCCCAGCGGGACTCGATCCGCACGGCCAGCCACTCGTCGAAGTGGTTCTCCCCCTCCCGCAGCAGCCACCAGCCGGCCATGAATCCGCCGACCACCGGCACGAGCAGGAACAGCCAGGACCAGGCCGGGTCCAGGCCCACCGGCACGGCGGTCAGCACCGGGATGGCCGGCTGCGGACCGACCGCGGTCATCAGCGGGGAGACGGCGGACCCCTCCCCCAGGGAGAACCCGGCCCCCGTGGTCCAGGCCAGCGTCCACATCGCCAGGTTGGGCATGATCCCGAGCTGCACCGCGGTCAGGGTGGCCCCGCCCCAGATGCCGGCGTCCACCTGCTGGTACACCTGGGCGATGTCCGCCCAGCTCAGGGCGACCTGCACGGACAGCAGGACCGAGGCCAGGGCGAAGGAGACCATCAGGCCCACGAACCCGGCCCGCACCAGTGACCACGCGTAGGACCCGGCCCAGCGGGACGCCTGTGACCAGGTGGCGATGCGCTCGGCCGCGTCGACCCCGATCAGCCGCTCCCACGAACCGGCCTCCTTCCGGGCCCCGGTCAGCAGGGCGACCACCATCAGCGCCGTGGGGATCAGCGTCCCCAGGAACGGATTGATGGCCACCGACTCGCTCGGCACCAGCAACGAGGTGCCCAGGCAGAAGAGGGCGTAGGCACCGGCCCCACCGGCGAGGGGCTGCCAGATCTGGTCCCGGTAGGACGCACGCGCCAGCCGCCTCCCGGCCCGCCAGCCCAGGGCCAGCGGGATCAGGACCAGGCCCCAGGGCAGGAACCAGAACGTGCCCGTCAGCGTGTCCGCGCTGCTCGTCGGGGACTCCAGGGTCAGGTGCAGCGGCACGCCCTGCAGCGCCAGCCAGGCCTGGCCGCCGAGCCGGGCGATGAAGTCCACCTGGGTGGCGGCGAAGCCGGCCATGGACCAGATGCCCACCAGGGGCACCACGACGAGGATGGCGGAGACCACCGCGGCGATCAGGGTCTCGATCACCCCCTGGACCCAGAGGGGCAGGGGCAGCGGCTTCAGGGCGCGGGGAGTGCGAGGATTCATGTCACCGTCCATGGTGCCACCCGGCCCGGGGGCCGGACGGCAGCGGCGCGGCCCGGCACCGCCCGTCGCCCCACGCGGCGGCATACCGACTGTTCACCCGCCCGCCACCTGGCTGCCACCGCGCCGAGTCACCGCTGACAGGGACGGACCATAGCGTCCGGGAGCGTGAGAGTCGTCATCGTCGCCGAATCGTTCCTGCCCCACATGAACGGTGTCACCCACTCGATCCTGCAGGTGATCCGCCACCTGCGCTCCCGCGGCGACGAGGTCCTGGTGATCGCCCCGTCCTCGTCGTGGATGGACGACGAGGCCCCCGCCGAGGTCGAGGGATATCCGGTCCACCGGGTGCCCTCCATCCCCCTGAGGGGATACACGAACGTCCGGGTGGCCGCCGGGACCGTCAACCGGGTCCGTCGCGTCATCGCGGACTTCGCGCCCGACGTCGTCCACATCGCCTCCCCGTTCATCCTGGGCTGGCGCGCGGTGCAGGCCGCCAACGCCCTCGGGGTGCCGAGCGTGTGCGTCTACCAGACCGAGGTGCCCAACTACGCGGCGCGCTACGGGTTCCCGTGGTTGGAGGAGGTCCTCTGGCAGCACGTGGAACGCATCCACGACCACGCCACCCTCACGGTGGCCCCCTCGAGCTTCTGCGTGGACCAGCTGCACGCCCGCGGGATCCAGCGGGTGCACCTGTGGCGACGGGGCGTGGACACCGCCCGGTTTCACCCCGCCCGGCGGGACGAGGCGCTGCGGGCCGAGCTGGCCCCGAACGGCGAGCGGCTCATCGGCTTCGTCGGCCGGCTGGCCTCGGAGAAGCAGGTGGAGGACCTGGCCGTGCTCAGCGACCTGCCGGGCACCCGCCTGGTGATCGTCGGCTCCGGCCCGCTGAAGGGCGCCCTGGCCCGCCAGCTGCCCGGGGCGCACTTCGCCGGGTTCCAGGGCGGAGAGGACCTGGCCCGGCACATGGCCAGCCTCGACCTGTTCGTGCATCCCGGGGAGTCGGAGACCTTCTGCCAGACGATCCAGGAGGCCATGGCCTCCGGCGTCCCGGTGGTCGCGGTGGGACGCGGCGGTCCGCTGGACCTGGTGGACCCCTCCCGCACCGGGTGGCTGTACCGGCCGGGTGACCTGGCCGGGCTGCGGGACCGGGTCCGGGACCTGGTCTATGACGACATCAAGCGCGCCGCGTTCGCCGAGGCCGCGCACCAGGCCGTGCAGGGCCGGACCTGGCCCGTCCTGTGCGAGCAGCTGGTCGGTTACTACGAGCGTGCCGTCCGGGTCCGGGGCCGGCAGAACGACGTGTTCGTGCGCACCTACCTGGAGCAGTCCGCCGGCTGGGACGGCTGGCTGGTCCAACGGTGACCGGCCCGGGGACCGGTCCCGGGGTGGGGGCGCCCGCCGGGCCCCCATCGTCATCCTTTCCGGCCCTGCCCAACCGGCCGGTACAGTAGTCCCGGCCTGTCCCTACCGGGGGATGCCCTCCTGATGAGGGGACGCCACTGAGGAAAGCGAGGACGGACATGGAGCCTGGTCTGGAGAAACTGCGGGACGAGGTCTTTCGCCGCAACCCCGGCGAAAGCGAGTTCCACCAGGCCGTCACCGAGGTGTTCGAAGCCCTCGGGCCGGTCGTCAACCGCCATCCCGAATACGTCGAGTCCGGGATCCTGCGCCGCATGTGCGAACCGGAGCGCCAGATCATCTTCCGCGTGCCGTGGGTGGATGACAACGGGCACGTGCAGATCAACCGTGGCTTCCGCGTGGAGTTCAACTCCGCCCTGGGGCCGTACAAGGGCGGACTGCGGTTCCACCCCTCGGTCTACCTGGGCATCATCAAGTTCCTGGGCTTCGAGCAGATCTTCAAGAACGCCCTGACCGGCATGCCGATCGGCGGTGGCAAGGGTGGGTCCGACTTCAACCCGGCCGGCCGCACGGACGCCGAGATCATGCGCTTCTGCCAGTCCTTCATGACCGAGCTGTACCGCCACATCGGCGAGTACACCGACGTCCCGGCCGGTGACATCGGCGTGGGCACCCGGGAGATCGGCTACCTGTTCGGCCAGTACAAGCGCATCACCAACCGCTTCGAGTCCGGGGTGCTCACCGGCAAGGGAATGTCCTGGGGAGGGTCCCTGGTCCGTCCGGAGGCCACCGGCTACGGCGCCGTGATGTTCGCGGACCAGATGCTGCGCACCCGGGGTGGCTCCATGGACGGCCAGACCGTCCTGGTCTCCGGCTCCGGCAACGTGGCGCTGAACGCCATCGCCAAGTCCCAGCAGCTCGGGGCCACCGTGCTGACCGCCTCCGACTCCTCGGGATACGTGGTGGACGAGGCCGGGATCGACCTGGAGCTGCTGCGCGAGGTCAAGGAGGTCCGGCGCGGCCGGATCGCCGAGTACGCCGAGGAGCGCGGCGGCCGGTCCCGCTTCGTGGCCGACGGTTGTGTCTGGGACGTGCCCGGCACCGTGGCCATCCCCTCGGCCACGCAGAACGAGCTGGACGACAAGTCCGCGCTCACCCTGATCGACAACGGGCTGGTCGCCCTGGCCGAGGGCGCCAACATGCCCTGCACCCAGAAGGCCACCGAGCACATGATCCATGCCGGGGTGCTGTTCGGCCCGGGCAAGGCGGCCAATGCCGGCGGCGTGGCCACCTCCGCCCTGGAGATGCAGCAGAACGCCAGCCGGGACACCTGGAGCTTCGAGTACACCCACGACAAGCTCGAGCAGATCATGACCGACCTGCACGACCGCTGCCTCGAGACCGCCGACCGCTACGGCACCCCGGGCAACTACGTGGTCGGGGCGAACATCGCCGGTTTCGTCAAGGTCGCCGACGCGATGCTCGCCCAGGGCGTGATCTGACCCTCGCACGGTCGGACCACCGGCGGCCGGGGACGGCCCGGGGCACTCGCGGCTGACCGCGAGACCCGGGGGTCCCCGGCCGCCGTTCGCGTGAGCAGCCCCGGGGCCCTACGGGGCCAGGTGCGTGAGGGTGTGCTTCTGGTCCTCGCTCAGCCGGACCGGGCGGCCGGTGGCTGAGTCCACGAAGACCATCGTGGAGGTCGCGGTGACGCACTCGGTGCCGTCCACCCCATCGCGCAGCGAGTAGGCGATCTCGATCGAGGCCCCCTTCGCGGCGGCCACCCAGACCCACGCGCGCACCGGGACGTTGCGGTACTCCAGCGGACGCCGGTAGCGGATGCGGTGCTCCGAGATCAGCACCTGCACGCTGTCCGGCATCCCGTCCAGCAGGTTCACCGGCGCCCCGGCGCCCGGCGCCCCGGTCCCGGCAGGCACCCCGAACGCCAGGATGCGCACCTCCTCGAGGATCGCCGCCACCTGCACGTTGTTGACGTGGCCGTAGGCGTCCATGTCCCCCCAGCGCACGGGCACGTCCACGCGCACGGCGGGCCCGCCGCCGTCGGGACGGTCCTCGGTCCGGCCGGTCAGGCCGTGGCCCGGCTCAGCGGGCATCGTCCAGCTCCCGGGAGTCGGCGTCCAGGCCCGGTTCCTGGGCGTTGCGCGGCCAGGTCAGCAGCGCGGCGCGCCCGGTCTCGAGGATGCCCAGTTCCTCCAGCTGGCGGGACAGCGCCGCCCCGTCCGGGCCGTAGCACCACGGCACCCCGGGAGTGGTCTCGCGGGTGTCCGTGGCGCGGCCACCGGCCAGCAGGGCCTGGGACGGCGTCAGCTGACGGATCACGATCGCCTTCACCTTGTCCGGGTGGCGGCGGGCGAAGTCCGCGTAGATCTCCGGGTCGTGCTGGCCGTCGTCACCGATGAGCAGCCAGCGGATCTCCGGGAACTCCCGGGCCAGCCGGTCCAGCTGGGTGACCTTGTGCTCCAGCCCGGACCGGAACCAGCGGTCCTCCGTGGGACCCCAGCTGGTCAGCAGCAACGGGCCGGAGGGGTACAGGTTGCGGGACAGGAAGCGGGACAGGGTCTGGGCCACGTTCCACGCACCGGTGGAGAGGTAGACGACCGGGGAGGTGGGCTGCTGTTCCAGCAGGCGGTGCAGCATGACGGCCATCCCGGGAGTGGCGGTGCGGGCGTGCTCGTCCAGGACGAAGGAGTTCCAGGCCGCCAGCATCGGCCGGGGCAGGTAGGTGACCACCACGGTGTCGTCGATGTCCGAGACCACGCCGGTGACCGTGCCGTCCTCGACGATGTACACGTCCGAGGTGGCCGGCTCGCTGCCGTCCGAGGTGAGGGTGACCGTCTGCCAGCCCGGCTCCATCTCGACCTCCACGCGGGCGTCCACCACGCCGCCGCGGTCGGCGCGCACGGTGAAGGTCTTCCCGCCCGCCAGCACCTTGACCTCGGCGTAGGGCACGGGCGGGGAGGTGAAGTTGTGCCATCCGCGCAGGCCGTCCTCGACCACCCTGGACAACCGGCGGCCGTTCTCGAAGGCGTCGTCCGGCGCCATCACCACGCGGGAGAACACCCGGATCCAGGAGGTGGTGCCGTAGCCGGTGAAGGACAGCACGGTCGGTTCGTGCCCGCGCCGCAGGGCACCGGCGTAGCGGAAGCGGTGCCACCGGTCCTGGACCAGCGTCGCTATGTGCTCGGTGACCAGGGTCTCCCGGTCCTCGATCAGCGGGGACGGCACGGCGTCCGGGGCAGGCGGGGATGCAGGAGTCCGATCGGCCATAGGATCCAGTATCCCTCACCCGCGCACGTGTGGTTCACCACGTGCGGGCAGGGGCGCCGGGGCCCTCGGGGGCCCCGCTAGGCTGGCGCCATGCCCACCTCCGTTCCCGCCCCCCGTGAGTTGCGGCGCGTCGCCGCCGAGGCGGCCGCCGCCTGCGCACCACGGCTCGTCCGGGCCTTCCGTTCCACTCCCGCCGACCTCGACCTCTCCACCAAGCGGAACACCCACGACCTGGTCACCGTGCACGACGGGGCGACCGAGAACGAGCTGGTGCGGTTGCTCGGCGCAGCCGTCCCGGGCAGCCGGTTCGTCGGGGAGGAGGGGGGCACGCGCGGGCCGGACGGGGTGGACGAGCACGCCCTCACCCCGGTCGAGGCCGGCGCGGCGGCCGCGCCGCACACCCTGGAGTGGATCATCGACCCGATCGACGGCACGGCGAACTTCGCCCACGGCTTCGCCATGTTCTCGATCTCCGTCGCCGCCGCCGTGGACGGCGTGGTGGTGGCCGGCGTCGTGCTGGACCCCGTGAACGGGCTGGAGTTCTCCGCGGACGACGACGGTGCCTACCTCAACGGGCAGCGGTTCGGGTCCCGGGGGGCCGGGGCTCCGGCGGCCGGCCCCGGTGGGCAGGACGCGGTCGCGCCGGTCGAGGCGCCCGCACCGGACGAGCATTCCCTGAACCTGGTGACGTCCTATCCCTCCGCCGAGGCCCTGGACGTCGACGGCCCGGTGGCGCTGGAGCGCTTCGGCCGGCTCGTGGACGCCTACGCCACCGTGCGGCGCACCGTCTCCGGCGCCCTGGAACTGGCCTACACGGCCATCGGCTGGGCGGACGTGACGCTGGGGGTGGACACCAATCCGTGGGACGTGGGCGTGGGCCAGCTCCTGGTGCGCCGGGCGGGCGGCCACTACCTGGCCCGCTTCTACGACACCGACGGACCGGAGCGGCGCGAACCCCACCTGGCACCGTGCTACGTGGCGGTGGCCCCCGGGCGGACGGCACCGACCGCGGTGCGCGTCCTGGAGGAGACGGTCACGGCCCGCCGGGCGGCCGGGCACCGGACGGCCGGCGTCCGGGGCTGACCGGGCATCCACCCCTTGATGCAGGACGGTCCGGCGTGCCTAGGGTGTGCCATGACCGTGAACAGGACGGGGACGACCGTCCTGGCCCGCGGCCGGCCGGAGAGTGACGGCGGCCCTAGCCGTGGAACCCCCTGCGCACGATAATGAAAGTGCTCGCTGACAGGGACCTTAAAGTCCCTCCGGACGACACCGGGCGGGCGCTGACCCCGTGAGGGAAGAAGGAGACCGGGCCATGATGTTCGAACATGCCGACGACGAGCCGATCCTGGTGCTGGACGAGGATCAGTGCTGGAGGGTCCTGGAGAACACCCGGCACGGCCGGCTCGGGCTGCGGGTGAACGACGAACTCGACCTGGTCCCGGTGAATTTCGTGGCCCGGGACAAGCGGATCTACTTCCGGACGGCACCCGGCAACAAGCTGGCGGAGCTGACCATCAATCCCAAGGTCATCTTCGAGGCGGACGGCATCCTCTCGGACGAGGCCTGGTCGGTGCTGGCCCGCGGCCACGCCCGGGTGCTCGAGAAGGACGAGGAGATCGAATTTGCCGAGTCCCTGAGTATTGACCCCTGGGTCCCGACGTATAAGGATTTCTACGTAGAGGTCAACGTCAACCGGGTCACCGGTCGGCACTTCGTCTTCGGTGAGCATCCAGAGCGCTTCGAGTAGCAGCCGGATGGACACCAAAACACCTGACCCCCGGCAGCTGACGCGCTAGCCGGGGGTCAGGTGCGTCCGGGGCCCGGATCAGCCCCTCGCGTCCTCCACGTGGCTCGGCGCCCACATCCGCAGCCGGGTCTGGACCACGACGACGTTCGGCCCCTCCGCGGCCAGGGCGCGTTCCAGCGCGGGGCCCACCTCCTCCACCGCCACCTGCTCGGCCGGGATGCCGAAGGACCCGGCGAGGGCCACGAAGTCGGGACGGTCCAGTTCGGTGGCGGTCGCCTGGCCGAAGGTGTCCTCCATGTAGGCGCGCAGGATCCCGTACCCGCCGTCGTCCACGATCAGCCAGGTCACCGGCGCGTGGTGCTGGCGGGCCGCGGCCAGCTCGGCGATCGAGTACATGGCGGAACCGTCACCGGCCACCGCGAGCACCCGCGCGTCGGTCCCCCGCCTGCCCTGCCGCGCCAGGCCCATCGCCCCGCCGAACGCGGCGGGGAAGGCGTATCCCAGCCCGCCGGCACCCTGGGCCGAGTGGAACTGCCCGGACCTGGCGTCCCACACGTTCCAGGCCCAGTAGGCGGCGATGGTCATGTCCCAGTAGGTCTGCATGGCCTCGGGCACCGCGGCGCGGACATCCGCCATGAACCGTCGCTCCCGGTGCAGGTCCTGACCGTTAAGTCGCTCCTGGACGCGGCGGTTGACCTCGGCCACCACCTGTGCGGCGCCGCGGCCGTGCCAGTCGGACCGGGCCCAGCCGCCGGGCGCGCCGGTCTCCTGGCCCCCCGCGGCCGCCGCCGACCGTTCCAGCGCCTGCGCGAGGGCCGCGAGCGCCTGGCCGGCGTCCGCCCGCACGCCGAGCGTGGGGAAGTTCGACTCGAGCACGCGCGGCTCGGCGTCGACCTGGATGAGCCGGCCGCGCGGTTCCAGGGTGAAGTAGTTGGAGGTGACCTCACCGAGGGACGAGCCGATCACGAGCAGCACCTCGGCGTCCTCGAGCACCTCGGTGACGTAGCGGTCCTCCACCCAGGAGCCCAGGGAGAGCGGATGGTCCACGGGGAAGGCCGAATTGCCGCCGGGGCTGCACACCACCGGGGCGTCCAGCAGCTCGGCCACGCGGCGCAGCTCGTGCAGCGCCCCGGGCCCGGACCGCCGCACTCCCCCGCCGGCCACGATCGCGGTGCGGGCCGAGGAGGCCAGCCAGCGCACCGACTCCGCCACCAGTTCCTCCCGCGGCGGGTGGTCATAGGGGACGGCGAGCGCGTCCTGCACCGGCGGGACCAGGACCTCGCCCAGCAGCACGTCCTGGGGCACCTCCACCCACACCGGCCCCTGCGGCACGGTGATCGCCTGGGCCCAGGCGTCCTGGATGGCCGAGGGGATGCCCGAGGCGTGGTGCACGGTGACCTG
>NZ_DAOMPX010000039.1:0-822 GCF_035445025.1 Citricoccus sp.
GCGGCGCGGGAGCGTGGTGGCCATGTCACCGCACCTGCCCCGCCCCAGACGCGCCGTCCGCAGCATCACCCCCTGCCCGATGGCGGTGCCCGCCGCCGCGGTGGCGGCCCTGGCGCTGCTCGCCCCGTCCGCGGCGGAGGCCGGTCCCGGTGGCCCCGGCGACTGGTCGGCGCCCTCCCCCGCCAGGGGGGCCTCGGCGGTGCTCCGCCCCTTCGATCCGCCCGCGGCCCCGTGGTCGTCGGGGCACCGCGGCGTGGACTGGGCGAGTCCGGACGGCGGCGTCCTGGCCCCGGGTGCGGGCACCATCCGGTTCGCGGGACCGGTAGCCGGCCGCTCCGTGGTCACCGTGGCCCATCCGGACGGGATGCTCTCCAGCCTCGAACCGGTCGACCTGGCGCCGGGGCTGGCGGTCGGCGATCGCATCGGCGCCGGCGAGCCGGTGGGCTCCGTCCAGGGTGGCGTGGGACATTGCCCGGTCGAGTGCGTGCACTGGGGCGTCCGTATTCCCGACGGCTGGACCGTGCAGGGCGCCACGTGGGACCGCTACGTGGACCCGCTGGTCCTGCTGGGCCTGTCCGGCCCCTCCGTGCTGTGGCCGGTCACGGGCGGACCACCGGTGTCCTAGGTCCCTCGGGAGCGGCGGCGGGCGATCGCCGTGGCCAGGTCCACCAGCGCACGGGCGGAGGTCTCCCAGGAGAACGTGCCGGCCTGGTCGACCGCCGCGCGGGAGGCCGCCGCGAACACCGCCGGGTCCTCGAGTTCCCTGATCCGGCCCGCCAGGAGGGACGGGGAGTCATCGGCGCCCGAGCCCGCCGCCTCCCC
>NZ_DAOMPX010000039.1:832-26075 GCF_035445025.1 Citricoccus sp.
AGGGGCACGAACCGCGCGGCGCCGCCGTCGGGCCCGCCGATCTCCCGGAAGATCTCGAGGTCGGAGACCACCACGGGAGTGCCCTGGGCCATCGCCTCGGCCACGGGGAGACCGTAGCCCTCGGAGCGGGACAGGGTGACCAGGGCCGTGGCCGAGCGCAGCAGGCGCACGTACTCCTCGTCCGTGGTCCCCCGGTGGAAGACCAGGGCCTCGGCGGGTACCCGCGCATCCGCCGCGACCTGGCGCAGTTCCGCCTCTCGGGCCGCCGAGATCCTGGACAGCAGGTGCAGACGGTACCCGGGCAGGCCGGCGAGGCCGCGGATGAGCGTCTCGACGTTCTTGTAGTCCATGAACGAGCCCATGTAGACCAGGGACCGCTCGGGCCTCGCCTCCGGATCGCGGGGGGCGGGCACGGCCTGCGGGGCGTTGCCGATGATCCGGATCTCACGGCTGGTGAGCCGGTGCCGCCGCATCAGCCGGCGGCTCGTGTGGGAGACCGTGGCGACGGCATCGGCCCGGTCGAGCACCAGCCGCTGGGGCCAGTACGCCAGGTGGAAGGCGCGCCACAGCAATCGGACCGGGGCCGGCAGGTCGGCCGGCGGAGTGCGGTGCCGGTAGTAGATGAGGTCGTGCAGGGTGAGGATCAGCCCGTACTCCCGGCCGGCCGAGCCCATCGTCTGCATCGGGGAGAACACCACGTCGGGCCGGTGCCGGTTCAGCTGACGCGCGATGAACGGCTCGGCCGGGGACGTCGGGTCCGCGGCCCGCACCCAGGGGACGCCCCCGGGGAGCAGGGCGAGCTGGGCCTCGTCCGAGATGACCATGGTGACCTCGGCGAGCGGGGCGCAGGCCTCGATCAGGCTCGCGCCGTAGCGGGAGATGCCGTCATGGAAGTCGGTGCGGGTGTACCGCGCGTCCATGAACAGGCGCAGCGGACGGTTCCGGCCGGCCTCGTCCGCCGGAACACCCGAGGGCACGTCCACGGGATCGGGAACATCGGCGGTCGCGGGGTCTGGCACGGGCTCCACGCTACCGCCAGAAAGGATGCCCGGCGCCTCATCACGGTCCCATAACTCGCAGGTGACGAACAGATAACACTCAGTTACAGTAGGTCACGGTCAGGCAGACATTCGCCGGATCACTTGGAGTTATCCATCGCCCCGCACCGGGCACCACGCGCGCTTCCCTGGACTCATCGTCCTCGCGGTGGACAAGAAAACATCGCTCGCATCCAGCTAGGGGACACCTGTGCCTACATCCCACAGCCGGTCCGGTCAGCACCGGTCCGCACGCACCCGCCTGACCGCGGCCGTCGCCGCCGTGGCGACCGCGGCCGTCGTCGCCACCGCGTCCCTGGCCGGATCCGTGGCCACGGCCGACCCGGCCTCGGCCGGCCAGTCCTGCGGGCGCGCCGACTTCGCGGACGCCCCGCGCGGGTCCGGGTTCTACCAGGCCATCTCGTGGATGGCCTGCGAGAAGATCTCGGTGGGCTACGCGGACAACACCTTCCGCAAGAACAAGGCCGTCACCCGCGGGGAGGTCGCGGCCTTCCTGTACCGACAGGTCACGCCGTCGCACCCCAAGTCCACCGCGCGCTACTTCACCGACGTGAACCCCGGCGGGGCCAACTACCAGGCCATCACCTGGTTCGCCCAGGATGGGATCTCCGTCGGCTACCAGGACCGTACCTTCCGGCCGAACCAGCCGGTGACGCGCGGTGAACTGGCCGCCTTCCTGCACCGGCTGGCCGACGAGCCGGCCGCCGGCGGGGCATCGTTCCGTGACATGCGCCCGGGCGCGGCGTTCTCCGTCGCCTCTGCCTGGCTCCGGACGCGGGGCATCACCTCGGGCTACGGCGACGGCACCTTCCGGCCCGGCAATGACATCACCCGCGCCGAGACCGCGTCGTTCCTGTACGAGGCAGCCGGCGCCCTCAAGGGCCGCGGCAACGTGGTGACGCCCGCCCTGCGGCCCCTGGACGAGACCCGGGCCTCGTCCACGGTGGCGACCTGGAAGGCCAAGGCCGTGAACTGGGCCACGACCAAGGCGAAGAGCACCAAGACCTACTACCAGTACGGCGGCAACGGGCCGTACGCGTTCGACTGCTCCGGGTTCACCACCGGTGCCTTCTCGGCCGGGGGGGCGTCCCTGCCACGGAGCTCGAAGTCGCAGTACACCGCCGCGGACTCGAAGGTCCCGCTCTCCCGCGCCAAGCCCGGAGACCTCGTGTACTGGTCCAACAACGGCTCGAGTTCCGGCGTCTACCACGTGGCGATCGTCGTGGAGGGCGGCAAGATCGCCCACGCCCGCAACCCCACCTCGGGCGTGACGCTCACGGACCTGGACTACAGCCCGGCCAACATGCTCCCGCAGGCCGGCCGCTTCGACTGAGGTAGGGCGTGCGGGACTTGAACCCGCGACCCAGGGATTATGAGTCCCCTGCTCTGACCAACTGAGCTAACGCCCCGCGGACCGGGGATGCCGGTCGCACAGGGACCCATCCTAGCGGCGCTCCGGCCCCGGGGCGCTCCGGCTCACCGGTCACTGCTCACCCACGGGCGGCGACGGGCCCGATCACGGTCCGGCCCCCCTCGCGCACCCAGTAGGAGCCGTCTGCGCGGCGTTCGGCGCGCGTGGCGAAGCGATACCGGAACGTCCGCACGCGGATGAGGGAGGGCCGGCGGCCGGCGAAGGGGTCGTGCCGCAGCAGCCGCAGCGTGGCGGCGTCGGCGGCCAGCAGCCGCGCCAGCAGGGTGAGGAACCAGCGCTGGTGGATCCCGGACAGCGGCAGGAACCACATCATCCAGTCCAGGCGCAGGTGGTACGGGGCGAACTGCCGCGGACGGCGCCTCAGGTCCCCGGGCTTGCCCTTGAACTCGTAGGCCAGCCAACGGTCCTCGGGGGGCGGTGCGTCCTCGGTGCCCTCCTCCGTTCCCTCGATGACCACCTCGACCCTGGTCCTCGTCACCGTGCCGAACGCCCCGTAGGCATTGCCGATCTGCCAGCGGTTGAAGGACGCGTTCATTAGCTGCCGGGACGAGAACAGGTTCCGCAGCGCCGGGACGGAGGCCACGGCGATCCCCACACACGCTGCCAGCACGATCACGGTCCAGTACGGCGGCGGGTCCGCCACCGTGCCCAGGTCCTCCGGCAGCGCGGGGATCACGGCATGGATCGCCCGGTCACCCAGGGCACCGCAGGCCAGGATGATCGTCGCCCAGTTCAGCCACGCATAGTTCCCCGTGGCCACGAGCCACAACTGGGTGAAGACGATCACGGCGGCGCCGATGGAGGCGACCGGTTGCGGCAGGAACATCAGGAACGGCATCGCCAGCTGGGTCCCGTGGTTGCCGATGACCTCGCAGCGGTGCCACCAGCGTGGCTTCAGGTGGGCCTGGCGGCTGAGCGGGTTGGGCATCGGCTGGGTCTGGTGGTGGTAGTCCATCGCGGTGAGGTCCCGCCACTCGGCCCCGCCGCGCAGCTTGATCATCCCGGCACCGAATTCCAGCCGGAACACCAGCCAGGCGACCAGCAGGATCACCGGCAGCAGCGGAGCCGTCCGGTCGGAGCCGAGCAACCCGGCCATCACCCCGGCCTCGAGCAGGAGCATCTCCCAGCCGAAGCCGTAGAACACCTGCCCGATGTTCACGATCGACATGTACAGCCCGTACAGCACGAGGAACCCTGCCAGCGGCACCCAGGGCGGTCCGGACTGCGGGATCCCGGCCACGAGCCCGGCGGCCAGCACCATGCCCACCACGGCGACCCCCACCAGGCGGCGGTCCGTGTAGCCCCAGCGGCGGAAGACCGTGGGGCCACGCTGCCGGCCGGCGGCCAGGACCGCCGTGGCGGGCAGCAGGCCGTGCTCGCCCAGCAGGGCCCGGAACTGGTTGAGGGTGGACCAGAACGCGATGAGGTACAGGACCGCCACCCCGCGCTGGACGATCTGGCGGGCCCATTCCGAGTCGGTCGCGAGCCACCACTCCACGGTGTGATCCTAGGCTCCGGCGGCGGCTGCCGGCACCTGCTGGTGAGCGCCCCTGCGTCCGGGCCGGCCGTCAGAGCAGGGCGCGGACCTCTTCGGGGGTGGCCCCCCGGTAGAGCATCTCGAACAGGTCGATGGTCTTGTCCTGCGAGTGCCGCACCGCACGGTCGTGGGAGGCCCGCCCCATCCGGGCCAGCTCGTCGTCACAGGCGGTCAGCACGGCCGTCAGCTTCTCGGCCAGGTCCTGGGGGTCGCCGGGGGCGAAGAGGTATCCGTTGTCCCCGTCGGTGACCAGGTGGGGCAGCGCCAGGGCGTCCGCCAGCACCACCGGCTTGGAGGCGCTCATGGCCTCGAGGGAGACCAGCGACTGCAGTTCCGCGGTCCCCGGCTGGCAGAAGACGTCGGCGCGCAGGTAGGCGGTGTGCAGCTCGGCGTCGGAGACGTGGCCGAGGAAGTGCACCCGCTCCCCCAGCCCCAGCTCCTCCACCAGGGCCCGCAGCGGGCCGCGCTGCTCGCCGTCGCCGACCACCTCGAGGTGGGCGTCGAGCTGCGGGTCCAGCAGGCCGATGGCGCGGATCAGCACGTCCACGTTCTTCTCCACGGCCAGCCTGCCCACGAACAGCACCACCGGGTGGCCGGGACGCTCCACGGTCTCCCCCGGGGCGCGCTCATAGGCGGCGGAGTCGATGCCGTTGGAGATCGGCAGGACGTGGTCCAGGCCGGCATGCTCGGACATGGTCCTGGCGGCCAGCCCGGTGGGCGTGGTGACGGCGGCCGTCTTGCGCATCAGCCGGCCCATGTCCCGCCAGGAGTTCTTCGAGACGATGTCCCGGAACCACTGCGGGAACGGCAGGAAGGGCTCCAGGTTCTCCGGCATGAAGTGGTTGGTCGAGATGGTGCGGATCCGCCGCTTCTCGGCCTCGTTGATGGCGGCCTCGCCGATCATGTAGTGGCACTGCACGTGCACCACATCCGGACGGATCTCATCCAGCAGTGCCCCGATGGACCTCCGGGCGTGCCACGGGAAGACCAGGCGGTAGTACTCGTGCGTGGGGGCCTTGACGGACTGCAGGCGGTGCACGGTCGCCTCGTCGTTGACCTGGACGGTGTCCGGTCCGGCGTCGTTGCGGGCCGCCATCACGTGCACCTCGTGGCCACGGGCGTGCAGGGCCCTGGCCAGGCGGAAGCAGAACACGGAGGCTCCGTTCACGTCCGGCGGATAGGTGTCCGCTGCGATGAGGACCTTGAGCGGGCGCTCCGATGATGCCGTCACGTGGATGGGGCTCCTGTCTGCTCGCGTCGCTGGATCACGTCCGGATGGTGCCGGGCGAGGACAACGACTCCGAGCGTAGCAATGGCACCGGCGGCGGCCATGCACCAACCCACCCACCAGGGAAGACCGGGTTGCAGCTCGCCCAGCACGATGATGCCGGTCAGCACGCCGACCATGGGGTCGATGACGGTCAGCCCGGCCACCACCAGGTCCGGGGGTCCGTGCTGGTAGGCGCTCTGCACGAAGTAGACGCCGATCCCTCCGGCCGCGGCGATGACCCCGAGGTGGAACCACGGGATGCCCAGCAGCCCACCGGCGTCGCCGCGCAGGAAGTGGATGGAGCCGAGCCGGACGAACACCGCCACGAAGCCGAACAGCACGCCGGCGCCGATGATGTAGCCGAAGGCACTGGGACGGCGCAGCATCACCAGGGCGGCGACCGCGCACAGCACGGTGGCCGTGATGGCCACCACGGCGGCGATCCGCTCCTGGTCGACGGTGGGGGCCGGGTTCTCCTCGGTGGCGACGATCGCCACCAGCACGAACGCCGCCGAGCCGGTCACGCACGCGATGATCCCCCAGATCGTCTCCCGGTTGAGCCGGAGGTGCTGGATGCGGGCATGCAGCAGGGTGGTGATGACGACGGCGATCGCCCCGATCGGCTGTACCACGGTCAGCGGCGCGGTGGCCAGGGCATAGACGTTCAGGCCGATGCCCAGCAGCATCAGTGCGCCGCCGGCCAGCCAGGTGCCGGAGGTGAACAGCCTCAGCAGGCCCGAACGGGGGTGCAGTCCCAGGTAGGCCTGGTGCTTACGCACTCCCGCGGCCTGGCGCTCGCTGCCCAGGGCCAGGCAGAAGGCTCCCGCCAGGGCGGCCGCGATGGACAGCCACTTCACGCGCTCGCCCAACGGGTGCGGTCGCGGGGGTCCACCCCGGCCGCGCGGAGCCGGCGGAACTTGCGCACGCAGCCTCCGATGTAGTCGACGGCGGCGCAGACGTGGCCCACGCAGCCGAGGACGAGCACCACGGTGGCGATCACGGTCAGCGGCCCCTCGGCCAGGCCGGGGACCTGCGCCAGCAGCAGGAGGGGGGTGCCCACGAGCAGCAGCGCGGTACGGACCTTGCCCAGGACCGTGACCTCGAGTTCGGGGCTGCCCCGGAACAGGGCCAGCGCCGTGAGGCCGAGGACGACGTCCGGCAGGACCAGGGACACCACCAGCCACCAGGGGGCGATGCCGGTGGCCACCAGCGTGACCGCCACGACGGCCAGGGACAGCCGGTCGGCCACCGGGTCCAGCCACTGGCCGACCGTGGAGATCTGGTTGTAGCGCCGCGCGATGTACCCGTCCACCCAGTCCGTGCTGGAGAGCACCGCGAGCACGATGAATGCGGCCAGGTACTGTTCCGAGACCACCAGCCAGACGAAGACCGGGACCAGGCAGAACCGGAGGATGGTGATGACGTTGGGGACGGTCCAGATCCGGTCGGTGACCTCGTACTCGATGTCATCGCGGTGCCCCGCACCGATCAGACGCAACGTGGACCCCCGTGCGGTCGTGGTGAGCGGGTTACTTCTTGAGCTGGCGGGCGAAGACGGCGATGGCGGTGGACGCGGCGCCGAGCAGCGCCAGCGGCTGCCACTTCTCCCGCACGTACTCGCCCACGTTCTCGCCGGCGTCGTGGACGGTCTGTCCCGCGCGGGCACCGGTGTGGTGGGGTGCGGTCGGCGAGGTGGGGTCCTGGGCGTCCGGGCCGGCGGGGGCCGGACGGCCCCGGAACTGCGAGGTGAAGCTGGAGAACTGCGCCTTGACGTCGGTCTTCTCCTCGAGCCCGGACCGGATGTCCCCCAGGTGCTGGCGGCGCAACTGGGTGCGGCGGCGCAGCTCGGCGTAGGACGGGTCCTGGGCGGTGGCCTCCTTGGGGGCCTCGCCGCGCTTGCGGGCCGCCTTGGCCTCGGCCTCGGCAGCCTTGCGGCGCTCTTCCTCCCGGGCCTGGGCGATCCGCTTCTCCTCGGCCCGCTGCGCCTCGAGCCGGTCGAACTCGGCCGGGTCGAAGGCGTTGCCCTCCTTGAGGTATCCGAGGTCGTACTTGACGCCCTGGATGGTCTCGGCGGGGACCAGGGGCATCGCGGCCTTGATACGCAGCGCCCCGATCCCGAGGAAGACCAGCGCGACGACCAGGGCGCCGGCGGCGACCATGAGCGCGGAGAACCAGATCGGCCGGTCCTGGGCGAAGCCGCCGATCATGGCCACGATCAGGGCAACGGCCATGATGAACAGGAAGACGAGCCCGACGACGGCCAGCCCGGCACCGATCCCGGCCGTGACGCCCTTCTTGCCCAGCTGGCCCTTGACCATGGCCAGCTCGTCCTTCAGCTGCAGGGGCAGCAGGCGGAAGCCGGTGGAGACCAGTTCCGTCAGCGAGCTGGAACGGGTCTGGTCGGAGACGCGGGGGGACCCCTTGGGGAGCGTCGGTGCCTGATGGGCCATTGGAGCGTGCCTTCCCTCTGGTCTGCGGTGGGTCTGCGGTGGGTCTGCGGTGAGACTGCCGCCGTGCCTGACGAGCAATCCTGAAGTCCATCACACCCGGGCAGCCCGGGCAGGTCAAACCTACCACCGCGGCACGGAGCGAAAACCGTTCCGTGCACGTCAACGGCCAGTCACTTGACTTTTCAACTTTAGGGCGTAGGTTCGGGGCGAAGCCGGCGCCGCCCCATCCCCCTCAGGCGGCGCCGGCCCTTCTCGTGCCCGCCGGCGTCTCAGGCCGGCTCAGCTGTGGTGCTCGCCCCCGCCGGAGCGCGAGCCCAGCTCGGCATCCAGCCGGAGCAGCCCGGAGCCGTCGTCGCCGATCAGCCGGATCCGGCCGATGATCTCGCTGACCGTGGCCTCCTCCTCGATCTGCTCGTCGACGAACCAGTTGAGCAGGGGGCGCGCGTCGAGGTCCCCGGCGGCCTCCGTCTCGCGGTACAGGTCCCGGATCGCGTTGGACACGCGCTGCTCGTGGGCCAGGGAGGCCTCGAACATCTCCAGCGGGGACAGGCCCGGGTTCACGGCCGGGGCGTTGATGGCGCCGATCGAGGCGTGGTTGCCCCGGTCCACCACGTGGTCGATGAACTTGTGGGCGTGCACGATCTCCTCGTCGGCCTGGTGCCGCAGCCAGGACGCCATGCCGGTCAGGTCCTGCTCGTCGGCCTCGATGGCCAGCTGGCGGTAGACCAGGGAGGCCTCGAACTCGAGGGTGATCTGTTCGTTGAACTTCTTCTCAAGGTCTGCGGTGAGCTTCATATGCTCACAGTAGGACCCCCCTCAGGCCCGTGTCATCGCAGGCAAGCCTGTCCTCACAGCGGGTGATTGGACTCGTGGGCCCCGGCCGGCGTGCCCGGTCCGTGGTGGCGCAGCAACCGTCCGGTGACCAGGGCCGTGAGGGCGACGATGACCGCGACCACGACCAGGATGGTGAGGAAGGCGGCGTCGTAGGCGACCCCGGCGGCCGCGAGGATGCCGGGGTCCCCCTGCGCGGCGTCCACCGCGCCGATGAGGCTGTCCGCGGCGGCCGCGGGGGCGTCGTCGGGCAACCGGACGAACCGGGCGTACAGCCCGGTGGCGAGGCTGCCGAGCAGGGCGACGGCGAGCAGGTTGCCGAACTCGTAGGAGACCTCCTCCACCGAGGAGGCCATCCCGGCCTGCCGGGCGGGGACGTTGCCGATGATGGCGGTGGAGGCGACGGACATGGTCAGCCCCATCCCGACGCCGGTGACGACGAGCCCGGCCACGAACAGCCCGAGCGGCCCGACACCCCCGAGCCGGGCGATCACCAGGCCGAGCGCGGCCAGCCCCAGACCGCCCGCGACGAGGACCCGCAGGCCGAGGCGGTGCAGGGTGGCACCGCCGGCGAGCGAGGCCGGCAGGGAGCCCAGGGCCATCGTCGCCACCAGCAGGCCGGACTGCAGCGGGGTGAAGCCGGCCACGAGCTGGTAGCGCTGGGTGGTGACCAGCTGGACCCCGCCGATGACGAACATCGAGCACGCGGCCGCGATGACCCCGGCGCTGAAGGCCCGGTTACGGAACACCGCGAAGTCCAGCACCGGATGCTCGAGGCGCCGCTGGCGCCTAACGAAGAGCCAGCCGCCGACGAGACCGACCCCCACGGCCGCCGCGAACCGCGGCCAGGAGGGGTCCGGGCCGGTCGCCTCCTTGATGGCGAAGACCGTGCCGGTGAGGGTGAGCATCGCGTCCACGGAGGACGGCGCGTCCCACCGGGTGGAGCGGTCCGGCCGGGGACGCGGGGCCACCCACGGGGTGAGCACCAGGGCGACCAGCACCACGGGGACGTTGATGAGGAAGACCGACCCCCACCAGAACGCCTCCAGCAGCACCCCGCCGACGATGGGACCCATCGCCGCGGCGACGACGGAGATGGCACCCCACACCGCGACGGCGAGGTTGCGTTCGCGGACGTCGTCGAAGCCGATGCGGATCAGGGCCAGGGTGGCCGGCATCATGCAGGCCGCACCCACGGCCAGCAGGGCACGGGCGGCGATGAGCACGCCCACGGCCGGCGCGAAGGCCGCCACCACCGAGGCCGCGCCGAAGACGACGAGGCCGAGGAGGAACAGCCTGCGGTGGCCGTACCGGTCCCCCAGCGTGCCGGCGCCCAGCAGCAGCCCGCACATCACCAGCGGATAGGCGTTGAGGATCCACAGCGACTCCGATGCGCTCGCCCCGAGCTCCTCGGTCAGCGTCGGCAACGCCGTGTAGAGGATCGTGTTGTCCAGGGTGATCAGCATGACCCCGGCACTCACCGTGGCCAGCAGCAGCCAGCGCCGCAGCGGCGACAAGGGGGTGGTGTTCACGGGGGGACTCTAGCGAAGAGCAGCCTCCGGGAACGCCGATTTCGTTCTCGCGCGGAACTTGGGTACAGTGGATCCCGCTGTCCGGCTGTTCATCCCCCGGGGTGGACCGCAGGCCAACGGTCCCCCGTAGCTCAATTGGCAGAGCATTCGACTGTTAATCGAAGGGTTACTGGTTCGAGTCCAGTCGGGGGAGCTTCACCGGAGAGGCCCTCGTCCCGCAGTGCGGGACGAGGGCCTCTCGCGTGCGCCGGCCCCTAGTCCTCGTCGTCGGGTTCGTAGAGGGACTCGAGCGTCTCCGGGTTCATCGCGTAGGCGTCGGTGCCGTCCGCGTTGTTGGACACCACATAGTCCCCCCGCCCGAAGTGCGTCCAGCCCTCCTTGGTCTCGACGCTGCCCTCCTCCTCGGCGCGCTCGACCCACACGGGCGTGATCTTGCGGTACTGGCCGTGACCGACCCTGCGGTAGGTGGCCGCGAAGACGTCCGCGTCCACGGTGCGGATGTCCCCGTCGTCGTCCACGAGCCAGTCACCGGCCTTGCAGTACTGCTCGGCCCCCCACTTGCGGTACCGGAAACCGGGCATGTCCAGGCGCAGGGGGACGGCGACGACGGTCCGCTCCGGCCGTGGCCGGTACCGCTTGCGCTCGGTCATGGCACGCCCCCGCTCAGGGGTCCGGGACCAGGTCGAAGACCGGCCTGAAATGGCCGGGGTCGACGTCGCGCTGCCCGGCCAGCAGGCCGAGCCGGTGCAGCAGGGGCATGTTCCCGGGCGCGTCCAACCGGCCCAGGGACTCGATCCTGCCCGTCGCGGCCGCCGAGTCGTCCAGGGCCAGGACGCCGTCCGGGCGCAGGTCGACGTCGTAGCGCAGGTAGCTCAGGAGGGGACCGCCCGGGACGGTGTCGCCGCGCAGGTCACCGAGCTCCTGGTCGATCACTGCCGCGGTGGGACTGTCGGACATCCACTGGAGCAGTGCCCGCTGCTGCGCCGCGCAGTCCTGCATGACGGAGGACAGCGCCTGGAGCGCATGGTTGACGGCGAGCCTCGACCTCTTCCTCGTGGGATCCCTGGAACCGGTCCCGACCGAGACGAGCAGCAGCCTGTCGCCGCCCGTGGGCCAGCCCACGCGGTATCCCTCCAGGGTGCAGTACACGAAGGCCAGCAGGGACGGGTCGTTGTAGGGACTGGCGCCCCCGTCGACGAAGGTGCCCACCACGGGCCTGCTGCCTGCCGCGCTCGAGATCGTGATGGTCTCCGGCTCGAAGTAGGACGGGGCGGCCGTCGAGGCGCGCACCACCTGCCACAGCAGGTAGTCGGCGTTCCGGGCGCTTCCCTCGGACTCCGTGCTGAAGTACTTGCCCCGGGGGTTGTTGCCCAGGGGCCAGACGCTGCCGGTGTCCAGGCGCTTCGTGACCACCAGCAGGCCGGTCAGCAGCCTCGGGCTGCCCAACGTCGTGTCCGCGCCCAGCAGCTCCTTGAGCTCGGAGTTCAGGATCCGCTTGTCATACCTCGCCCGGAGGAGGCCCTCCCGGAGCAGGCTCCTGTTGAACAGCCGTCTGCCCAGGGCCAGGTACCTCTCGCGCAATTGGGCCACGCTCCAGCCCTGGGCCAGGGCGGCCGCGATGATCGCGCCGGTGGAGGTCCCGGCCATCAGGTCGAAGTAGTGGCACAGCCGGAACTCCGGGCCCGCACCGTGGCGTTCCCGGAGCAGGTCCTCGATCCGCTCCAGGATCCCCAGGCTCAGCACGCCCCTCAGCCCACCGCCGTCGAGGGTCAGGATGCGCTTCGGCCTGCCGTCGTTGCGGAAGTGGTCGTCCCGGCTCAGCTCCCGGACCGTCATCCCCCGGCCTCCTCCGACGCCTCGCCCGCCGGGTCCGGCACGGGCAGGTCCGGGCAGGTGGCGACATAGTCGACGTCCGGGGAGACCGACTCCAGCCACTGGTCCCGGCTCAGGTTCTGGGTCAGCTTCGAGCACAGCGCCCCGGGGGCGTCCGGCGGCACGGGCCAGGTGCGCACGGTGCGGTCCCAGCTCCCCGAGACCACCGTGGCGTTGTCCGGGGTGAACGCGAGACCGTCCACCACGTCCCAGTGGCCGATGAGCGGGTTGCCGATCGCCGCACCGGTCCCGGCATCCCACAGCCGCACCTGCCAGTCGTCCCCGCCGGAGGCCACCCGGCGGCTGTCCGGGCTGAAGGCCACGGACCGCACGGCGGCCTCGTGCCCGGCCAGCCCGGGGCCCTGCTGCCGACGGCTCCGGGCGTCCCACAGGCGCACCATCTTGTCCTCTCCCCCCGAGGCGATCAGGGCCCCGTCCGGGGAGAACGCCACGTCCAGGACCGCCTCCCCGTGCCCGGACAACGGCTCCGCCGCCGCCCGTCCCGTCTCGACCTCCCACAATCGCACCGTCCCGTCCGCACCGGCCGAGGCGGCCAGGGCCCCGTCCGGGGAGAACGCCACCGCGTTCACCGCGCCCTCGTGGCCGGCCAGCGCAGGCCCCCGTTGCCGACGCGCCGCCACGTCCCAGAGCCGCACCGTCTGGTCCGCCCCCGCCGTGGCGATCAGGGTCCCGTCCGGGGAGAACGCCACGTCCAGCACCGCCCCGTCGTGCCCCGCCAGCGCGGGGCCCAGCTGGCGGCGGGTGGCCACGTCCCACAACCGCACCGTCCGGTCCGCGCTGGCCGTGGCGATCAGGGTCCCGTCCGGGGAGAACGCGACCCCGTGCACGACGTCCTGGTGTCCGGCCAGTGATCCGCCCACGGGCTGTTCAGTGCCGGTGTCCCAGAGCCGGACGATCTTGTCCACGCCGGTGGAGGCGATCAGGGCCCCGTCGTCACTGACGTCCAGGTCGAGGACCCACAACCCGTGCAGCATCGGCACGGGCGCCCGCGCGTCCCACACGCGGACCGTCCCGTCCCCCATGCCGGACACGATCCGCTCACCGTCCGGGCTGAACGCCGCGCTGAACACCTCGTGTCCGTGCCCCGTCAGCGGATCACCGATCGACTGGCCCGCCGCCGGGTCCCAGAGCAGCAGGTTGTAGTCGGCGCTCGCCGAGACCAGTCGCTGGCCGTCGGGGCTGAAGGCCACGTCGGAGACCCAGTTCTTGTGCCCGGTCAGCGGTGCTCCCACCGGCCGGGCGGAATCCGCGTCCCACAACCGCACGGTCCGGTCGTGCCCCGCCGAGGCGATCCGTTCACCGGCCGGGTCGAAGGCCACCGCGTGCACGGCCCCGGCGTGCCCGGTCATCGGGGCGGCGACCGGCTGGCCGGTGGACGCGTTCCACAACCGCACGGCGCCATCGTCCCCACCGGTGGCGATCAGCCGGCCCGCCGGGCTGATCGCCACAGCGTTCACCGGACCCTGGCCGATCATCGGTTCACCGAGCGGTCGCGCGGAGCCCGCGTCCCACAACCGCACGGAACCGTCCGCGCCACCGGAGGCGAGGCGCCGCCCGTCCGGGCTGAACGCGACCGCCCGCACGGGCTGGCCATGGCCGGTCAGGGGGCCTCCCACCGGCTGGCCGGTCCCGGTGTCCCACAACCGGACCGTGCCGTCGTCGCCGGCCGAGGCGAGGCGCCGCCCATCTGGACTGAAGGCCACCGCCCGGACAACTCCCGCGTGTCCCAGCAGTGGTTCTCCGGCCGGCTGGCCAGTCCCGGCATCCCACAGCCGCACGGCTCCGCCGTCATCACCCGAGGCGACGAGGCGCCCGTCCGGGGCGTACGCCACGTCCCGCACCGGGGACCCCACGGGGATCATCTTGTACACGTCGTGCTGGACCACCACGGAGCTGGCCAGGGCCCGGTCCCCCTCGGTGGTCGGCATCAGGGCCCGCGACGCCAGCATCTGCTGCATGCCCAGCAGCTCACCCCCCGGCCTGGCACCGGCCAGCCGCGCCTGGCCCTCGGCCGCCAGCATGAGCGCCGTGGTCTCTCGCGCCCGGTCGGAGGCCTCGCGCATCGCGGCGACGGCCAGCACGAAACCGATGACGGCGGCCAGGGCGACGACGGCGGTCCCCGCCAGGACCGCCCTCAGGATGCGCGACCTGCGACGCAGGGTCGCGGCATGGGCCTCCGCCACCTCCTGCTTCTCCCGCGCCGCGTGGAGCTCGGCGGCCTTGTGGCGCTCCTCCTGCGCCATCCGCTGGTACTCCCGGGCCCGGGACGCGAACAGGAAGTCCATCGTGTGGGACAGACGATCCCGGAAGCCCGGTTTCGCCACCATGGACTCGGCCCGCTCGAGGCGTTCGCCCTCCAGCAGCCACGAGGGATTGCGCTGGTTCTGTTCCCAGGCGGCGGCGGCCCGCTCGAGGTTGTCCGCCTCCTTGAGGTCCCCCCGCTCCGCCTCCAGCCATCCGGCCAGCTCCCCCCATTGGCGCAGCAGGCTCTCCAGCGCCACCTCGACGAAGACCTCGCCGTCGCGTTCGTCCTGGACCAGCAACCGGGTGGCCACCAGGGCGTCGATCTCCGGGCGGGCGTCCGCGGGCAGGTCGGAGAGCCGTGCCACCCGCCGCACGGGCTGGTCGTTGTCCGGATTGATGGTGGCCAGCCAGGGGATGAAGGCCGACCGCAGTCGATGGAGCTGCGACTTCCGCACCACGGGGTCCCGCGCCAGCACCGCGTCGACCTGGGTCTGGACCACCCGGCCCATCCCACCCATCGCCTCGTATCCGTCCAGGGTGAGCTGACCGGTGTCCCCGTAGTCCTCGTACAGTCGGGCGAGGGTGAGGGAGAGCAGGGGCAGGCTGTCCGCACCGTGTGAGCTGTCGCTCTGCAGCCGTTCGACGAGGTCGGCCTGGACAACCAACGCCCGCCCGGCCGCGGTGGAGCGCGCCGCCGGCCCCAGGATGACCTCCCGGAAATGGGCGGGGGGCATGGGCCGCAGCTCATCGAAGACCACGCTCTTCAGGTCCGACAGCTGGGGAGCGTCCTGCAACGACCCGAAGAAGTCGGTGCGGATCGTGCAGGCCGCCACCATCCCGCGTGCGGCCCCGTCCCCGGGGCCCAGCAACTGGGCCAGCAGCGAGAGGAACCGCGGGGCCTGGGGACCGGCGTCCGCGCTGAACAGTTCCTCCGCCTGGTCCAGGGGCAGGACCACCGTGGGCAGGGGCGTCTGCTCCGACTCGTCGAGGAGGCGTTGGCCCGCGGTCTGCCGGGCCTCCGCGAGCAGTCCGGTCAGGAAGGCCGCGTCCGCGCGCAGACAGGCCTCCTTGATGTCACCCAGGGCGGGATGGTTCAGGCCCAGGCCGATGCGCAGGTGATGGATTGACCGGGCGAGGCCCCGGTCCCCGGTGAGAGCGTCCCGGCCGGGGCGCACGATGCCGGCCACCAGGAAGTGCCGGTCGTCGCGCCGGATCCGCGGCAGCAGTCCCGCGCGCAGGAAGGAGGACTTGCCCACCCCGGAGGGGCCCAGCACCACGAACAGCGACTCGATCCCGGAGGCCCGCATGCCCCGCAGCGCGTCCATGCCCCGGATGATCTGTGCGTCCCGGCCGAAGAACACGGCCGCGTCGGACTCGTCCAGCGGCTCCCACCCCCGGTAGCAGGCCCGCTCCGGATCGTCCGGCGGGGGCCAGGCGAACTGGTCCGCGCCGATGCCGGCCCGGCGCAACCCCCGGTAGAGCCGCCGGAGCCCGTCCGTCTGGAAGCACACGGACCGGCCCGCCTCGTCCACGGGGATCTCGGTGGCCGGGCCATCGCCGAACAGGTCGCAGTGCTGCCACTCCCCCGTGATCCCCGCCGTGTCCAGGGGTTCGAGCCGGGCGCACAGGATCAGCTTGCCCAGGGTCTCGGCCGTCCGGTACTCGGCCAGGCTCTCGCTCGAGTTCTGCCAGTGGGCGGAGAGCAGGCAGAGCACGACCTCACACCGCTCATTGGCCTGGCGCAGCGCCCGCTTCCACCGCTCGCCGGGGGCGATGCCCGTGTCGCGGTCGAGGTCCAGGAAGATCTCGTCGGCGAGCCCGGGGTCCTGCTCCACGAGCCAGCGTTTCAGGGCCACCGCCTCCGCGGAATTGCGGCTCGAGTGGCTCAGGAACACGCGGGACATCAGAGCGCTCCCGGGACGCGGTGTCCCGCGCGGCGAACGGCACGCGCCGTCGTCGTCCGGCAGAACCCCTGATGAGACGACGGCCCCCACCGGCCGCGGCCCGACCCCCAGTCCATGGCGTCCATGCTCCGCCCGTTTCCGCGGCGCGGCAAGGCGTGGGCGTCTGCGCCGTCACCCCGGGGAGGACCCCGGGTACACCGTCTGCGGTAGCCGGGAAATACCTTTTCGAGCCGACGCTTTCCCCGGCCGATCGGACCACCATTGATGACACAGGGCATCCAGGGTTCCGATCGGCGGAACGCCCCTTGAGGAAAAGGATCACCACCATGTCGCCTCTCAACCGAAAGATCGGTGCCACCCTCGCGGGCACGGCCTTCGCGGCATCCGCCCTCCTCGCCGGGGTTCCGGCCGCGACGGCGAGCACCGCCGGCGCGGACGGCTCTTCGGACGGCGAGTGGCATTACCGAGTGGTCTTCGACTACCTCGACTGCCACGACAACGAGGACCACAAGGGTTACGACGAGGTCTACATGAAGTTCGGTCACCACACCGTCTGGGGCCCCGAGGACATGGACGAGGGGGACCACTACGGGTTCGACGGCGCCTGGGCGGACGTCGACCACGATTTCAAGCTCAGCCTCTGGGACGAGGACCACGGACACCACGACGACGAGGACGACTACCTCGGACACGTCTGGATCGAGAAGCACGACTACGACGAGGGATGGCAGTACGCGACGTTCGACGACCACGGTGCGCACTACGAGCTCAAGTACAAGGTCGTGAGGTACTGGGACTAGGCAGGCAGCCAGACCGGCACGCCACCGGGTGCGGGGTCCACGCCACGGCCGGATCCCGCACCCCGCCGGATATCCGGCCACCGCACCCGCACCCGCACCCGCACCCGCACGAACTCAGCAGACCACGAGGGAAGACCATGACCATCGTCTCGACCACCAGTTCCCCGGCCACCGGCACCGCGGTGGTCACCACCGCCACCGGCCGCCGGGTCGAGGAGACGTTCACGAGCCGCGGTGCCTCGTACGGCACCCTGGCCGCGGTCGCCACCCGGTTGGCGGTGCTCGCCGTCGAGGACACCCTGAACGGCCCGAGTGAGGACCGCACCCTGGAGCGCATCAGCCTGGTGGAGCACCTGCTGCGGTACGCCAACGCGCAGGGGTCCACCCGGCCGGCCGCCGCCCTCCGGAAGGCGCTGAGCGGCATGCAGACCGCCCTGGACCGACCGGGCACCGCGGTGCTGTCCGTCCTGGAGGAATTGAGCCTGGCCACCTGCCAGACCCAGTGACCCCGGGGCCGGGCGGTCAGCCGGTCCGGCGCAGAGATGCGGTGACCTCGTCGAAGACCTCCGCACGCTCGTGGAAGAGCGGCGAGGGGGCGAAGAACACCAGCAACTGGGCGGGGTCCGCCTCGACGACCAGGACCCGGACCTGCAGGGTGGCGGTGGGCAATTGCACGGATCCCTCCATGACCTGCCCCGTCAGGTCCCCGACGGTGGCCTCCCCGCGGTGGACCAGATACGCCTCCCGGCCGGGCAGGAGGGCCTCCGCCGCATCGACCCGGGCGGCCGGGGACTGACCCTCCAGCCCGGTGGGACGGTGGTAGATGGCCAGGCCGACGACACCGGACGGGTCGTCGGCCGCGGTGCGGCCCACGGCCGCAGGCGCCTCCGGGTCATCGGCGAAGAAGGCGGTGAGGTCCGCCGGGGACAGCACGCTGACCGTGCTGTCCCCGGCCTGGTGGGTGCGGGCGGTCCAGCTCTCCGGGACATCGAGGGTGTAGGGCACTCCCTCCGCACGGAAGGGCACGTACTTCTCCCCCGGTGACCACCGGGCCAGCACCAGGCCGAGGCCAAGGAGCAGGAGGAGCACCGCGCCCAGCACGATCATCCGGCGGGTGCGTCCTCCCACCCGGGGCACCGCGCGGTGCCGGGAGCCTCCGTGCTGGTCCGGGCGGGGACCGGGCCCCGGACCGCCTCCGGTGTCCGCCGGCCGTCCGGGCTCGGCGCGGACGTCGTCATCGCCACCGTGCGCCGGTCCGTCACCGGCCGGCTCGGTGGTGGCGTCCGGTGGGGGTGGCGGGACGCGCCCGGCGTCGGTGGCCGGGGCCCCGGACATCAGGCCGACCAGCGCACCGCAG
Organism: Citricoccus sp.; assembly: GCF_035445025.1. NCBI lineage: Bacteria > Bacillati > Actinomycetota > Actinomycetes > Micrococcales > Micrococcaceae > Citricoccus > Citricoccus sp. The sequence goes on from NZ_DAOMPX010000039.1 coordinate 19,141, forward strand.
GAGGGGGGCCGGTCCGCCCGGTCCCTCGCCATGCCCCGGAGGATCGCGGACTCGACGACGGCCGGGACGTCGGGGCGTTCGCCGGCGAGCCGTGGTGGCTTCCCGGCCAGGTGGGCCCGGAGCCGTGCCTCCTCGTCCCCCTCCCCGTCCGCTTCGTCGAACGGCGGGCGACCGGTGAGCAGTGCGAACGCCACGCACGCCAACGCGTACACGTCCGCCCGGCCGTCGACGTCCCCACCGCGGATCTGCTCGGGTGCGAGGTAGTCCACGGTGCCGGGGACCTGGGCCGGGGTGGCGGCCCCGCTGGCGATCGCCATCGGCCTGCCCAGGCCGAAGCCGGCCAGGTAGACGTGGCGGTGGCCGTCCGCGCCGTCGGCGGGGAGGGGATCCTCGGACAGCAGGATGTTGCCGGGCCGGACGTCGCGGTGGATCACCCCGGCCTCATGGGCGGCGTCCAGGGCGGCGGCCGTCTCGGTCAGGATGCGCAGTGCCTCTGGCAGCGGGAGGGGGCCGCGCCGGTCGAGCTCGGACTGGAGGTCCGTCCCGCGGACGTGGTGCATGGCGGCGTACAGCAGCCCCGACCATTCCCCGGTCCCGTACACGGGCAGGATGTTCGGGTGGTCCATGGAGGCCACGAGCCGGGACTCGCGGTCGAACCGCCGGCTGAACTCGTGATCGGCCGAGAGTTCCGGGGCGAGGAGCCTGAGGGCCACCGGACGGTCGTGCTCGACGTCCAGGGCCCGGTAGACGACGCCCCTGCTGCCCCGGGCGATCAGTGACTGGACGCGGTACCCCGCGACCTCCGCCCCCGGTCCCAGGGAATTCCTCGGGCTGTCCACGGATCAGCCGACCGGGTGACCGCAACCGGTGCAGAATCGCGCTCCCGGGCCCACCGCCGCGCCACACTGGGCGCAGAACCGTCGACCGTCGAACCCGTCCGGGGCGGGGCCGGTCCGTGCGTCGACGGTAGCGTCGTCGCCGTGGTCCGGCGCCGCATCCGGCGGTGCCGGCGCATCGGCCGACCGGGAGTGCCGAGGGGCGGGGTCCGGGTGCGTGTCGCCCCGCCACCTCGCCGGGAGGACTGACGCCACGGACGCGGGGACGGAGCGCCAGCGGCCGGTCTCCGGAGGCCGGCTGTCGGCACCGGCGGTCGCGGGCGTCCGGCGTCGCCCCAGGACGAGGGCCGCGACGATGCCCGCCACGAGCAGGGCGCCGATCAGGATGGCCAGGAAGGCACCCCACCGCAGGCCTCCCGTCTCCTCCCCCGGCCCGGCGGCTGCCGCCGCGTCGGCGCTGTCGGTGGGCTCCGACGCCTGGGCCTGGTGGAGATGGCTCGTCGCCAGCGCGGAATCGTAGTACGTCAGGGACTCCTCGAGGGCACCCTGGGCCGATCTGCCGGGGTTGCCCGAGGCCAGATGATCGATCCCCCGGCGGAACACCACGTCGAACTTCGACGAGGACGGTTCCACACCGGCCTCGTCCATGGCCGCCCGGATCTGAGCGGCGGTCACGAGCGTCGCCGATCCGCCGTCCTGGGGCGGCCCGGCCAGTCCGATGACCTGCCCGGTCGAGGGGTCGACGACGGGTCCGCCGGACACGCCTGCGCCGAACGGCCCGGTCAGGTCCTCCGGGGAGCTGATCACGTCAGTGGCGGCGTCCAGCGTCACCGGGAGCTGCACCGGTCCGTGCTCCGGTCCAGGCCGGCGCGTGAAGCCGAGCAGGAGGTCGTCCGCACCGGGGGCCGCGTCCGCTGCCGCGACCGTGGCGGTGGGCGCACCCCCGCCGCCGCTGATCCGCAGCAGGGCCACGTCCCCGGGCCCGGACGGGGAGTTGAGCAGTTCGGCCATGACGCCACCGGGCTCCGTCGTGTAGGTGCGCACGTGGTACTGCGGTACCCGGAAGTGCACGCAGTGCGTGACCTGGTCGTAGCAGTGCTGCAGGTGCGGACCCCAGTACGGATCCGGGGTGGAACCCCGCTTGGCCGGGTCGCCGTCGTTGCCGACGATGGCGACGCCGATGACGTCGGCGAACAGCTCATTGGCGGCGTAGACGGCCACCTGGTCCGCGTCCACGCGGATGTTCTCCCACGTGGTGGCCACGACGCCGTCCGCGGACACCAGCACGCCCGTCCCGGCCCCCAGGGGCACGGTGGTCCGGCCGCGGGCGATCTCCACCTCACCGGAGGAGTGGTCGATGTGGACGATCTCGGCCACGGCACTGAGTTCGACGCGGACGAGGGCGGCCTTAGTCCCCTCCGTGCCGCTGTGGAGCTCGGCCGACGCGGACGGGGCGGGGCTTCCGGCCGCCGTCAGGCACACCAGGGCGACGATGCCGAGAAGCACCCGGACCAGTGGGACACGCGCCCGTCCCCCGGCGAAGCATTCAGCCGACGCTGGCACGGATCCATTGTTGACGAGCAAGCTTCTCACTGTTGCCCCGTCCCTGGGCCAAGAGGTTCCACGATGCCTGGGCAGAGGGTAGCAGTTCGCCCCGTGACCCGGAACACATGCCCGTCCGCGGGCCCGTCTCGGTGTGGTCACGGTCGTGGCGGCATCGGATCGTTGGGGCCCACCAGTCCCTCGCGGTAGGCCACGGCCACCGCTCCGGCCCGGTCGTGCACGCCGAGCTTCGTCAGGATCCGGTTCAGGTGGGTCTTGACGGTCGCCTCACTGAGGAACAGGTGCTCGGCCATCGCCCTGCTGCCCAGGCCGTGGGCGAGGAGGATGAGCACCTCCCGTTCGCGATGGGTGAGGCGGCCCATGAGGTCGCCGCGCGGCAGCAGCGACTCCGGCCGTCCCTTGAACTCCGCCAGCAGTCGCTTGGCGACCGCGGGGGCGAGCCAGGCGTCTCCGCGGGCGACGGCATGGACGGCCGCGACCAGCTCGTCCGGCGCCGCGTCCTTGAGGACGAAACCGGAGGCACCGGCGCGCAGGGCACCGTGCACGGCCTCGTCCACATGGAAGGTCGACAGCACCAGGACCCCCGGCTGCGGCGCACCGGCCTCCTGTTCGTCGAGGATCCGCCGCGTCGCCTCGACCCCGTCCATCACCGGCATGCGGACGTCCATCACGACGACGTCCGGTGCGGTCTGGCGGGCGCGCAGCACGGCCGCACGGCCATCGCCCACGACGTCCACGACCTCGATGTCGTCCTCGGCTCCGAGGATCATGGCGATACCGGTCCGGACCAGGGGTTCGTCGTCGGCGAGCAGGACGCGGATCATGGTGTCACCGCCGGCAGGGTGGCGCGGACCCGGTAACCGCCGCCGTCCACCGGCCCGGTGTGGATCTCCCCGCCCATGAGCTTGATCCGCTCGTGGAGTCCGGCCAGGCCATACCCGCTGGTCAGCTCCTGGGCCACGCTGCTGACGGTGCCGGAACCGTCGTCGGTCACCTCGACCGTGACGGTGTCATCCACGCGGGCCACGCTCACGCGGACGCGCGTGCCCGGCCCGGCATGGCGGACCACGTTGGTCAGGGCCTCCTGAACGACCCGGTACACGCTCAGTTCGACGCTGGAGTGGAGCCGCCCCTCCAGGCCCGAGGTCGAGAGATCGACGGTGACCCCGGCGGCCCTGGTCTGCTCGACGAGGGGATCGAGGTCCTCGAGGCCGGCGATCATCCCGGCCTCGAGCGCCTCCTCATCCGTGCTGCCCACGGTGCGGAGCACCTGGAGCAGGCGGCGCAGCTCGGCCATCGCCTGCTTGCCGACCTCCTCCACGGAGGCGAGCGCCGTCTCGGCCGAGACGGGGTCCTTGACCAGCAGCCGCCGGGCGCCGGAGGCCTGCAGGACCATCACGGTGACCGCGTGGGCCACGATGTCGTGCAGTTCCCGGGCGATCCGCAGCCTCTCGTCCGCGACGGCCTTCGCGGCCCTGGCCTCACTCGTCCTGACGAGCTCACGGGACCGGCGCCGGGACTCGGCGGCCCAGCGCCCCAGGAACCAGGCTGCGAGGTCGAAGACCACCAGGGCGACGCCGACGACCAGGACGGTCGTCCACGGGTTCCCCTCCCTCGTGGCCAGGGAGGCCTGGTAGGACAGGTTGACGGCATGGGTGCCCAGGATGGCCGCGAGGCACCAGCCGCTGTACCGGGCCGGGCGCAGCGCCGCGGCGGTGAAGACGGCCACCAGGAGACTGGCCAGGGGGCGTGACCCCACCGTCAGGGTCAGGGCGGCGGCGTAACCGCACAGGATCAGGCAGATCAGGACCGGTGCGCGCCGCCGGAGGAACAGGACGGGCACCATCGCGAGATTCAGCACGACCACCGTCACGGACGGTGGTCCGAGCGCGGACCATCCGGCGTAGGGCACCCCCGTGAACAGCAGCGTGTCCAGGGCCACCGCCCCGAGGGCGATCTTCACGTCCCGGCCGGAGACGATGGGCGAGATCATCGCGCATCACCCCCGGCCTGACGGACCGCGCTCCGGGCCCCGAGGGGGCCCCACGGCCGGCGCCCCGTGCCCATCATCGCCGGAACGGCTTACCGGTCTCGACTGAACTCATGATCTTCCGTCCCGACCGCCCTTCCAGGGACTGGCGGTGCTGCACTCATGCGGGTTGGGCCGAGGCGTACCGGCCCGAACCCATGTACCGCTCGATGCTCACGGCGCTGCGGTCGAGTTCACCCCCCTGCCTCCGGTGGCGGAAGGTGATGACCTGCCCGGTCCGGCCGCAGGCACAGGTGCCGGTCTCGACCTCCCCCACGTCGTCGGTGAGGAGGAAGCCCGGATAACTGGTGTTGACGGCGTCCAGGACGGCGATCATGCCGGTCTGCCCGGCGGCGACCTCCCTGGTGACGTCGTGGACGTCCCGGATGGACACAAAGCACCACGGTGGCACGTGCTTGCGATGCAGGTGGCACTCGACCGCGAGCAGGTCCGACTCGATCAGTCCGTACATGTCCCGGACGTTCTCCCGGCTGACGCCCAGCCGGTGATGGCATTCGTCCCGGAAGTCCTCGGCGGAGACGGCCTCACCCGGGTAGCGCTTCCAGCCACCCAGGGTGATGACCATGCTGTAGGGGTCCAGGAAGACGTTGATTCCCTCGAGCTCGAGGAAGCGCAGGAACCGACGCACGAGGAACGGGGGCCCGATGATGTCCCGGGTCATCAGGCCCTTCCACTTCCGCAGGTACTCCAGGGCGTCGGCGGGATCGAAGACGTTGTCACTGACGAGGTAGGCGTGGTCGTCGAGGATGCCGTTGAGGATGTTGAAGACCTTGGCCATGCCGTTCTCCGGGGCGTCGGCGGAGGACGGGCTCAGGAAGAGTCCCGCTCCCCCGGACAGGCCAAAGAATTCCCGGTACGTGCCGGTCAGCCCGATCAGTGCACGGGTCACCGTCTCGGCGTCGCGGCGCACGACCGAGGACACCCCGCTGGTCCCCGTGGACCGGGCCTCGGTCTCGACCTTGGACAGGGGGCAGGTGAGCAGGACGCGGGCATCGGCCCGCTTGAACAGGCTGACGGGCAACAGGGGCAGGCGCTGAAGGTCCTCGAGTTCGTGCAGCGCGGCGGGGTCCACCCCCACGGCGTCGCACTGGGCACGGTAGAAGCCGTTCCTGGCCGCGTGGTAGATGGCGGCGTCCCGCACGACGGTGGTGACCGACCGCGCCCAGTCGTCCGGGGTCTGGTGGTGCGCTGCCGACACGTCGCCGAGGATCTGCGACAAGGAGAACATGGTCCTATCTCCCCGTGGTCTCGACGGCCGCCACGGTGGCGGCGGCACGGGTGTACCGGACAGGCAACACACCCGCGTGATCGCCGGAGGCATGGGTGATCTGGTGGTTGGCTCGCATGAGACTGCCCCTCTGCAATTCGTTCTTCCCAGCAGTTCGGCTCACCGATGGGCTCGAACTGTCCCTATGTCAGTCAATGATGGTTGCGAGGACACCAGAAAGGATCCTCCCGCAGCGGTACTTTGGGAATACCTGCGATGCGGTAGACCTCGTACTGTTCATTGCGTACGCGGCGCGCAGGGGACCTCATAGAAAACGCACAGCATCGCCATGATTGCGACCGCCCCGCGCCCGGTGCTGGACTTGATCACCGGCCCGGTCATGTGGATCCAGGGGATGGTTCACAGCGACATACCGCGGCTGGCATCACTCAGAATGGCCGGCATCCCGGTCGGAGCACACCGACTGCGGTCGGAAGCATGGCCCGATCGTCGTGCCCCGGTCCATTCGGTATCCACCACACTCTGTAGCGCCGGGATACCGCCCGTGGCGGACGCTTCTGAGCCGACTCCCGCGCATTCTTGGAGGCACACGGTGTCCCGCTCCTGCAGGTCCAGCCGCAGCTGACGGGGCCACACCACCCATCCACCTCCTCAATCCGCAAGGTCGATCCCATGTCTCCACATCCGCTGGCCAGTGCACCCGCACCTCGTACTCCCCGTGAGGCGGTACCGCCGTCATCACGGCGTGCCCTGGGCGTCGACGTGGCCCGGGCGCTTGCCCTGATCGGCATGGTCTCCGTCCACGTCCTCCCGGAGGAGAACCGGGAGGGCGGCATGAGCCTGGCCTTCGGCATCGCCGGCGGGCGTGGCGCAGCCCTGTTCGCCCTGCTTGCCGGGGTCTCCATCGCGTTCGTGGAGAAGCGGTCCCGCGGGGACTTCTCGGGCCGCGCCCTGGCGGCCGACCGGGCGGCCCTGGTCGTCCGTGGACTGCTGATCCTGCTGGCCGGCCTGATGCTGGGGCACCTGGACACGCCGATCGCCACGATCATCCCCTACTTCGGTGTCCTGTTCCTGCTGGCCCTGCCGTTCTACGGCCGGTCATCGCGCGTGCTGCTCGTGGCCGCGGCCGTCTTCGTCGTCCTCGGGCCCATCCTGAGGCAACTGCTCAATCTCCACGGCCTCATCCCGGAACAGGCCGATCCGGACGCCGACTACACGCTGGTCACCGCAGCCCAGCAACCGCTGCCGTTCCTCTCGG